>JBILQA010000028.1:0-14854 GCA_044373535.1 Akkermansiaceae bacterium
CCCCTGCTCGTCCTCAACCTCTTTGCGGTGGCGGGCAAACTTCACCGCCTGCTCGGGGCTCTTGAGCACCTGCTCCTCAAACTCCTGGAGGCTGAACTTCTTCTTGCCGTCGAAGTAGGCAAGGGCGTCGCGCGCGGCGGTCTTCGCCTCCCACGGCGGGCTGTCGTCGCCAGCCTTCGCCTTGCTCTCCTTCTCGACGAAGGCCACGGCCATGTCGGCGTACTTGTTGGTGAGGAACGACGCGTCGGTGACCGGGACGACGCCGAGGAAATCGCGCACCCAGAAGCGCGACTCGCTGCCGGAGCGGTCAAAGGTGAGCACATAGTAGCCCTTGCTGGCAGAGTGGTCCAAGATCAGGCAGCCCTTGTCGATTTTCTCCGGGTTGATCCCCTGCTCGGTGGAGAGCTGCAGGTCGCCGTCCTGGGTGGAGATGCTCAGGAACGGCACCACCGTCTCGGACTTCAGGATGCACAGCCCGCGGGTCGGCTTGCCGTCCACCTCGATGTCCTCAACCAGGGCAATGCACAGGTCGCCGGACTTGATCGCCGGGTGGTTTGACTTGGAGTACAGGCGCTTGGCGATGTCGCAGCCTTTCTCGAGCAGGCCGTCCTCGGTGGTGAAGATGGCCCGCGCGCAGGCGTTCATCTCATGCTGCTCAAGGGACGAATGGTGGCTGAAGCGGTGTCCCGTGAGGTTGCGGAACGGCCTGAGAAAGAGTGCGGTGAGCGGCTCGCGGTCGTCCTCGGCGATGCGGAAGACCGCCTGCGAGGTCTGCAGCGGCTCGTCGCGCTGCGGGTTGCCGATTTTGGCCAGGACGATGCCGGTGGCGGCCGCGGAGGTGAAGCGAATCTTGGGCATGGCCCCGGACGCTACGGATTGCCCGGGATTTGGGAACTGTTCTTTTCAAAGATCGGGCAGATCTTGCAAGGACGGGAAATCGTTTGCGCAGGGCGGCATTGGAGTTAGGTTGAAGGCTCCGGCCTGCCCCGACTGCGATGTTTGCCAAGATCTTTGCCCTTTTTGTCACCGTGGCGCTCATTGAGCTGGCGCTCTTCATTGTGGTCGGCTCGCGCATCGGAGTGGGGCCGACGCTCTTGATCATCCTGCTTACCGGGATGCTGGGCGCCGGACTGACCAAGAGCCAGGGGACACGGGCGCTGCGCAACTTCCGCCAAGCGAGTGCGCAGGGGCGCCTGCCGCATGCTGAGATTGTCGACGGGCTGATGATTCTCGTTGCTGGAGCGCTCCTGCTCTCCCCGGGGTTTTTCACCGACCTGGTTGGCTTTTTCATTCTCATTCCGCCGGTGCGCGCGGCACTCAGGGGGATGGGCGTGGCGTATTTGATGCAGCGCATCATCGTCCCATCGGGCGCGGCGGACCGGCCCGCCGCCGCTTCCCGTGGCCCGGGACTCGCCGATGGACTCGCCGAGGGACGAGGCGCCATCATTGACGTCGAAGTGGTTGACAACTAATTCCGGGGGCCGCGGCCATCTGCGCTTCCCCTGAGGAGCCCGCCGATTAGAGTGCCGCTTGATTCTATGGGTGAGGAGGACTTTCTGCGCAGCTTCGGCATCATTGTGATTGCCGCCGCAGCCTTCGTCATGGCGGGGCGCGCCATCCGCATGCCCGCCATCGTCGTCTATCTCATCGCGGGGATCGTCGTCGGTCCGCTCCTGCACTTTGTCGAGATGTCCGAGGCCCTCACGCTGGTCTCGGAAACCGGCATCGCGCTGCTCCTCTTCCTTGTCGGCCTGGAACTGAGCTTCAGCAAGATCAAGGATGTTGGGCGGGTGGCCCTCATTGCCGGCTTTGGCCAAGTCCTCCTCACCCTGGCCGCCGGCACGACGCTTGCCCTGCTGCTGGGCCTGCCACTGCTTGACGCGCTCTTCCTCGGAATCGGCCTGAGCTTCAGCAGCACCGTGGTGGTCGTCAAACTCGTGGATGAAAAAGGCCAGCTTGGCACGCTCTACGGGCGCATCGCGGTCGGCATCTTGTTAGTTCAGGACATCGTCGTCATTGTCATGCTCACCTTCCTTGCCGGCCTTGGCGGCGAGCGGTCGCTTGACCTGCATGCCCTTGGCCTCGGCCTGCTGCGCGCGTTTGGCGGCATGGCGGCGCTGCTGGCCCTCTCGCTGTTAGCCTCGCGCTTCATCCTGCCGCGGCCATTCCGCTGGGCGGCGCGCTCGGCCGAGACGCTGCTCATATGGGCATTGTCGTGGTGTTTCCTGCTGGTGTTGGCGGCGCACGCGTTTGGCCTGTCGTTGGAGGTGGGGGCGTTTCTAGCAGGCCTGAGCCTTGCGCAGTTGCCGTACAACGACGACCTGCGGCGGCGGGTCAATCCGTTGATGAACCTGTTTGTGGCGATCTTTTTTGTTTCGCTGGGAATCCGCATGGAGCTCGGGGAGATCCTCAGCCAGTGGCTGCCGATCGTGCTGTTCTCGATGTTTGTCCTCATCTGCAAGCCGCTGATCTTTCTGCTGATCATCGGGCGCATGGGCTACGCGAAGCGCACGGCATTTTTCGCCAGCGCCGCGCTGGCCCAGATCAGCGAGTTCTCCTTCCTGCTCATCGCCTTGGCGGGTGGCTTGGTGAGCGCCCACCTGCAGTCCATGACGGCCGTCATCGGCGTGATCACCATCGGGGTATCCGCCTACCTGATCCGCTTCAGCGAGGCGTTCTTCGCCATGGCCGAGCGCTCCGGCCTGCTGCGCTGGAGGATTTTCCAATCCAAGGGCATGATCCCCGAAACCGCTGACCCGACACTCAGCGGACACATCATCATCATCGGCATGAACACCCTCGGCCGCGCCCTGGTCCGCAGACTCCATGGCCTCGGCGAGACGGTTCTGGCCATCGACACCGATCCGGCCAAGCTCGCCGACCTGCCGGGCCGCCACTTGCTCGGCAATGTCGAGTACCTCTCGGTGCTCGACGAGGCTAACATGCCGGCCGCAAAGTTGTTAGTCACGACGCTGCACATCGAGGACGCCAACAACCTGATAGCCTTCCGCTGCCGCGCCCACGGGGTTCCATGCGCGGTCAATGTGTTTGACCTGTCGCTGGCCGACGACCTGCTCGACTTGGACGTGGCGTACCTGATCGTGCCCAAGGTTGAGGGAGTGCGTGCGCAGCTGCAGGTGCTGCGCGAGCTTGGCCACCTTGAAAAGCAGCAGCCATGACGGTCTTCGCCATCCTTCTCGTCTCCGCGGCACTCGCCCACGCGCTGGCGCGGCTGCTGCGCGTGCCGGTCATCCCGGTGTTGTTAGCCTCGGGGATGCTCCTCTCGCTGGGCCACTGGTTGGAATCGACCAGCGAGCTGGGCGGCGTGGCGGGTGGGTTTCCGGCGCAGCGGATCCTCGAGTTTGGCCTGGCCTTCCTGGTG
Source organism: Akkermansiaceae bacterium (assembly GCA_044373535.1). Taxonomy (GTDB): domain Bacteria; phylum Verrucomicrobiota; class Verrucomicrobiia; order Verrucomicrobiales; family Akkermansiaceae; genus JBILQA01. The sequence continues at coordinate 3,383 of JBILQA010000028.1, forward strand.
TTCACCTCCGGAGTTGAGCTCAACCCGCGGCGCTTCACGCGCCAGCTCTCCGCGGTGCTCTGGACGGCGTTCCTGCACTTTACGCTCTCGGCGGCCATCGGCCTGGGGGTGGCCATGATGTTAGGCCATCCATGGCTGACGGGCCTGTATATTGCCTTTGGCCTCTCGGCGAGTTCGACGCTCGTGGTGCTGCGCCAGCTCGGCAAGCGGCGTGCGATGTTTGAGCCGTTCGGGCGGATTGTCACCGGGGTGCTGCTGCTGCAGGATGTGGCGTTTGTGTTTCTCATCGTCATCATGTCACGGCTGCCCGGCGGGGTGGCGGGAGTGGCGGCGGGCCTGGGAGCCACGCTCGTGCTAGGCGGGGTCGCCTGGGTGTGTCAGCGGCGGGTGTTGCCGTGGCTGCTGCGGCACTTTAACCCGGATGAGGAAGCCTTGCTGCTGTGGCTGTTTGCGGTGCTCTCGATCTTCCTCGGAGCGGGGGCGTTGGTGGGCCTGCCGTTGGTGGCGGCGGCCTTTTTTGCGGGCTTCATCTTCTCTGCCTTCCCGCTGAACGGGCTGGTGCGCGGGCAGCTCAGCTCGCTGTCGCAGGTTTTCCTGGCGATCTTCTTTGTGGCGCTTGGCTGGCGTGTTGGCGTGCCCGACGCCACGGTGTTCTTCCAAGCACTGGAGCTTTCCCTGGTGGTCATCGTGGTCACGCCGCCGTTGGTCGCCGCGGTGGCCGAGTGGCGCGGGATGACCGCGCGCGGATCCATCGAGGCCGGGTTGCTGTTAGCGCAGACGAGCGAGTACTCGCTGGTGTTAGCCATCAGCGGGCTCGCGCTGAACCACATTTCCTTTGAGGTGTTCTCAGTCATCACGCTGACCACGGTGATGACCATGGCGCTGACGCCCTTCCTCGGCACCGAGCGGGTGGCCAATGCGCTGCTGCCCCTGCACCCGCTGCGCCGCCGCAGGGAAGTCAATCCGCCGCGCGACCACGTCTTGGTGCTTGGCTTCGGCTCGGCGGGGATGTGGCTCGTCAAGCCGCTGCGCGCCGCCGGCCACCAGATCATCGTGGTCGATGACGACGCGGTGGTGCACGCCGCTTTGACCAAGATGGGGATCCACTGCATCCGTGGCGACGGGTCGGATCCCGCGACGCTTGACCGCGCGGGCGCGGGCCATGCGCGGGTGATTCTCGCCACGATGCGGCGCGTGTCGGACGCCCTCAAGGTGCTCAATCACGTCAAACATATCCCTGTCATTGTGCGCGTTGCCGAGCGCGACGAGGAGCACCGCGTCGCCGCGCTTGGCGGCATCCCAGTGCTCAGCGCGCAGAACGCTGTGGATGCCTTCATGCAGTGGTTCGCCACCAGCGAGCGCATCCCCGCACGCGAGGCGGCTAGAAATTTGCCGCGCCGTCTTGACTCGGATGCCGATCCCCCATCTAACACTGTGACTGGTGGATTATGAAGATAGCCGTCATAGGAGGAGGCCCGGCCGGGTTGCGTGCAGCGGAAGTTGCCGCGGCAGGAGGAGCGGACGTGATGCTGTTTGATGCGAAGGCCTCGGTGGGGCGCAAGTTTCTCGTCGCCGGCAAGGGTGGCCTGAACCTCACCCATAGCGAAGCCGCCGAGCGCTTTGTCACCCGCTACTCGGGCCCCGAGCAACCGGTCGACTTCTGGCGCCAGACGCTCGCGCAGTTTGACGCCAACGCATTGCGCGCGTGGGCTGCACGCCTCGACGTGGGCACCTTCCAAGCGTCCAGCGGGCGTGTCTATCCAAAGGCGCTCAAGGCGGCGCCGCTGCTGCGCCGCTGGGTCCTGCGCCTGCGCGAGCTCAACGTGGCCTTCCACATGCGCCACAAGCTCACCGCCCTGCGCGCGGGCAGCGCGCTTGAGCTCGGGTTCATCGCGGAGGCCGGGCCGGCGACCTATCAGGCGGATGCTGTCGTGTTAGCCCTGGGTGGCGCATCGTGGCCGCGCACCGGCTCGGATGGCAGCTGGGTTGACTCGCTGCGCGCAGCGGGCATCGGCGTCGAGCCGCTCACCGCGGCCAACTGCGGGTGGGAAGTCGCCTGGCCCGCTGAGGTCCTTGACCGCGCCGAGGGCGAGGCACTTAAAAACCTCATCGTCCACACCGCCGGCCATGAGGTCATCGGCGAGCTCATCGTCACCCGCTATGGTCTGGAAGGCGGACCCATCTATCAACTAGGGAGCACCCTGCGCGGGATGCAGGAGCCGGCAATTGCCATCGACTTCAAGCCAACGTTCACAGCCGAACAGTTAGTTCGCAAGATGGAGTCGGTGCGGCGGGATTTTCTAGGTGAGGCGAAGGTCCGCTGGAAGCTCTCTGACGCGGCACGCGCAATCGTGGAGCATTGCCATGGTCCGTTTAGCAATGCGACGAGTCTGGCCTTGGCGGTGAAGAGCTGCACGATTCCGCTGCTGGGCGCGCGCCCCGTTGAGGAGGCAATTTCGTCGGCCGGCGGAGTGCGCTGGGCGGAGATAGACGAGACGCTGATGCTGCGCAAGCTGCCCGGGGTGTTTGTCGCCGGAGAGATGATCAACTGGGAGGCGCCAACCGGCGGCTACCTCATGCAAGGATGCTTCGCCACCGGGGATCTTGCCGCGCGCTCCGCGCTCAACTGGGCGGGGCGATAAACGGGCGTACCGTCTTGCGAGCATCGCTAGGCGCCTGCATTTGGCGGCTAGAGCTGGTTGGCCGACATGCAGGCGGGTGGCGGCGCGGTTGAGGCTGCCTTCCTCGCGGAGGAGCTCAATCACGTGCGTCAGGGTTATGCAAAAATGGCATAGCAGCAAGAACAAGCGAGCATTGGTCAAGCAGCCAGCCGCGTCTAGGGTAGGCCAACAACCAAGTACTCCATGAGCAAGCACACTGAGCCATCCACCGCCTCCTCACCCGCCAGCGCCACCCTGCTGCAGCGCGTCCTGCAAACCGACACGGCGATGGCGCCGCTGTTGCTACGCCTGAGCCTCGGGGTGGTGGTTTTCCCGCACGGGGCGCAGAAGTTGCTCGGGTGGTTTGGCGGCTACGGGTTTTCCGGGACGATGGGATTTTTCACCGGGGCGATGGGGCTGCCGTGGCTGCTGGCCTTTGGGGTGATCCTGACGGAGTTCTTCGGCTCGCTGCTCCTTGTTTTTGGTCTCGGGACGCGCCTGGCCGCGCTGGCCATCGGCACAGTGATGGCCTCGGCGATGGTCATGGTCCACCTGCCCAACGGGTTCTTCATGAACTGGTTTGGCACCCAGAAGGGCGAGGGAATCGAGTACTTCCTGCTGGCCATCGGGATCTCGCTGGCGTTGATGCTTGCTGGGGGCGGCCGCGGGTCACTTGACCGGCTTGTCACCAGGCGGTGAAGAGGTTTTAACCGCTAAGTTGGGAAGAACGCTAAATCCGAGCTGGGTTTGAGACGGAGATTCTCTGAGAGTTTAGATGCAGTGCGCTTTGCGGCGCAGGATTTTTCCAAACAAAACAATACGATGAACACGCCCAAGATCGCCCAAAGATCCCCGATCGCCGTGACCGTTGAAGCCGGTAAAACCTACTACTGGTGCACCTGTGGCGAGAGCCAGGGCCAGCCGTTCTGCGACGGGTCGCACAAGGGGACGGGCTTTGCGCCGCTGGCGTTTACGGCGCAGGCGGACGGTCCGGTGTACTTTTGCGGCTGCAAGCACAGCGCCAATGGCGCGCTATGTGATGGGGCGCATAAGAATCTGCCGCGCTAAGCTTGGCTTGGCTGGCGCCACTGAGGCGGGTGGCGGGGTCTGAGTGGGTTGAGCGCCGCTAGGAGCGCGAAGGCCGCCATTGATGGCGCTACCCATTTTCCCTTCGCGCGGGCGCTGGCGGCTGGTAGCAATGCTCACGATGAAGCGCACAACCCTGATTTTCGCGGCGATTGGCTTTATCGCCGGGGCCGCCTTGGCGTTTGGCGCGGTGCGATGGCTCGGCATGGATGACGCGGAGCTCGCCTTCATTGTTGGCGCCATCGTCGGAACCCAAACCGGCGTGGTGTTCCACCATCGCACGGCTGGCGCGGGAAACACCATGGGCGTCAAGTGCGTGCTCGGCGCAGTGCTGGCGCTCACCGCGGCGCTGTTTGGCTTGGCTGTCCACTCGCTCTATGCGCCCTTCGGGTTTGCCGAGGTGAGCATCCCATTCGGTGTCATCGGCACGTTTGCTTTCCCGTTGGTCATCTTCAACACGCTGTGGGCCGCCTTGGCCAAGCTGCCCAAGCGCCCGGCCGCCGCCGAGCCGAAGGGATAAGTAATTGGCAGCGAATGAAAGCCTTTCACCGCACCAAGCGTGACTCGCGCCTCCTCGGGATGATCGGGCTGGCGGTCTTGCTGGTTGTGGCATTTTTCTTCATGGTGGTGGGGATTTCTGACATTGAGCAGGAGTCCGGGACGAGCTTGCTGCGGATTCTCTTTGGACTCGGCGGAGTTGCCCTGTTTGTGGTTTTCATCCGCGGTTGCTGGATCGCCACGGGAGGTGCCACCGTCCAGATTCTGAGCATCGACGAAGACAAGTTCGAGTGGGGATACATGGGCCGCGAGAAGGAGCTGGCCACCTCGGAGATCAAGGAAATCTATTGGGACGATGACGATGGGTTCACCTTCGTGCTCAGACTTAAAAACGGAAAGCGCATCCGCTTGCCCAGCATCGGAGTCTTGATCCCGCAAAAGGGCCGCGGCCAGCTGCTGGCATTCCTGTGGGCTGCGCACCCCGAGATTCCGATTACCGGGGCCATCAACGCGCAGACCCAGCAGGCAGCCCGAGCGATCGCCGCCGCCGGATCCCCAGAACCGCCACCGCGATGAGGCACCGGGGCCGGCGCATTTGTTTTCATCGCCTTGCAAGTCAGCGCGAGACATAAGGGTCGTTCTGAATGAATGACGTGCGAGAGAGAGAGGGCGCTTACTGGTCGGGCGTGGTCGTCGCGCACGCGGAGGCGACTGGCTGCCCGCTGTGGCGTCGGTACTGCGACCGCTTGCATGAGCGATTGATCCGCCGCTGGGCAGGCACGCGGGAATTTTCTTGCGCATTGAAGACAGACCTTTTCGATGAAAGCGTTGGGGAGGGGCTCGCGGGGGTTCTTGCGTCGGTGGCGGAGAGGGTGTGCGGGATTGATGTGGCGGAGGCGGTCGTAGAGTTGGCGCAGCGGAAACATCCGCGCCTGCAGGCAAAGTGCGGGGACGTCCGGAAGCTGGAGATGGCCGATGCCAGCGTGGACTTGATCGTCTCGAATTCCACCCTCGACCACTTCCACACCACGGCGGAAATCCGCCAGGCGCTCAGCGAGCTCACGCGCATCCTGCAACCCGGTGGATTGCTCATCGTGACCTTGGACAACCCGCGCAACCCGATCGTGGCACTGCGCAATGCGCTGCCCGAGCAATGGCAGGAGCGCAGCGGGTTGGTGCCCTACTTCATGGGCCAGACGTTGGCCATGCCGGAGCTCATGGCGGCGCTGCGCGAGTGTGGTTTGGAACCAATTGCCCATGAGCATCTGATGCATGTCCCGCGGGTGGCCGCCATGCCCATCTGCCGACGCCTCGGCGGGTCGGCGACTCTCGCAGAGCGGTTTTTGCCCGTGATGCTGGGATGTGAGAGAGCCGCCGCGCTGCCGACCGCGGCCTTCACCGGCCATTTCTCGGCTGCTCTGGCGCGCAAGCCACTCCCCCGATGACCGCCGCGCCTAGCCGCGCGGAGTGACCTCCCATGGCACGAAAACCCGCAGCTTTCCGGAGGGCCCCGGGTCGATCGCCTCGACGAGCTTCACGGAAAATTCCGCCGTCTCGCCAATGGCAAGGCGCCCAGCGGCGGCCATCGCCTCCACGTCCATCGGTTGGCCGTTGGGGATGACCCGGAACTCAATGGCCGAGCGCCCAGATTGGGCCATCTCGAACTGAAGAACCCAGCCGAAGTGCGGTTTGAGCGCATTGATGAGCTCATACGGGTGCCTGAGTCGACCATCCCCGAGGTCGAAGGAATCAAAGGTGCGGCCGCGAATGGCCAGCAGGGTGGAGAACGCCGCACCGCACGGGCAGCGGTCTGGCCCGCGCACCGCCACGTCTCCCAGACGGTGGCGGATCATCGGCATGGCATAGGAAAACAGGCTGGTGGCGACCACCTCACCCCACTCGCCGACGGCCACCGGATGCCCATCGGCCCCCAGCACGTCAATCACATGCGCATCATCACAAACATGATAGGTGTCGGCCCCGTGGGGGCACTGCCAGGCGATGAGATTAAGCTCATTGCTTCCATAAAGGTCGTAGAGGGGGACGTCCCATTGAGCGATGCGGGCGCGCAGCGGCTCAGTGAGCAACTCACCCGTGCTGACCACAAAGCGTGGCCGCCAACTGATGCGCTCAGCAATCGTGAGGTCCGCCAAGCGGGCGATCGCGCTCGTCATGCCGGAAAGACCCTGCGGATTAAACCGCGCAACGTCCGCAGCCAGTCCGTTGACGGCCAGCCCGTCAAAAATCCGGTGGCCAAAAAGCCCCACCGCTTGCGCCAGCCGCATGGGCGTTTGATTGTCCAGCGGGTCATTGCGCTGATAAAAATTAATGACCGCGACGCGTTCCCGGCGGCCAAGCCCGTAGTCGCGCAGCGCCCGCCAGCGGAACCCGTTGAGAAGGCGTTCCTCAAACCACGTGCGTTTGACCGGCATCCGCTCACCGGTGGATCCGCTCGTTGCGCGATCCACCAAGCGCTCGGGGCGGACATTTCCCGCCAGGGTCTGGCCAAGTCCGGCGCGCTGGTAATCGCCCTTGCCAACCGTCGGCAAGCGCAGCAAATCCCGCGCGGTGGTGATGGCTGCGGGTGTCAGGCCGGCGGTTTTGAGCCGGTCATGAATGAACGGCACCTGCTTCCAGGCATGGGCGATGAGGCGCCGCAGCCGACTATCGCGCTGCCGCTCAAGGGCCACTCGATCAGCGGGAGGGGCCGCCAAGGGATAGGCGGTTAATCTGCTAAGGTCCGGGAAATGCATCAGGGTTGAAGGGTTGGTGCCCAGCGCGCATACTGCGGACTAGCATCCGCCACGGAGGGCGCAAAGTGCCTGAGAACCTCGCCGTAATACTTCAGATAGTGCGGCACCACGCTCTCTGCGGCAAAGCGTTGCGAGGCAATTCTGCGCCCCGCCAAGCCCATGGTGGTGGCCATTCCGGGGTCTCGCAGGATTTCCACCACCGCGGCGGCCATCGCGTCCACATCGCCAACCGGCAACAGGCGCCCGCAAACATCATCCTCAACCACCTCGGGCAATCCGCCGATGCGGCTGGCAACCACCGGCAACCCGCAACTCATCGCCTCAAGCGCCGCCAATCCAAATGACTCCTGCGCGCTGGGCAAAAGCAACACGTCCGCCGCGCACAGGTAGTCGACCACGTTTGCTTGCTCGCCGAGAAAGTCAACGTGCGCCGCCACCCCGAGCTGCCGGGCCCGCATCCGCGCCGCGCCCGCGTCAGGCCCCCCACCGAGGATGACCAACCGGCACGGAATCGCGCGTAAAACCCGCGCAAAAATCTCCACGCAATCGCCCAGGCGCTTGACCGGACGGCCATTTGAGACGTGGAGCAAAAGCTTTTCGCCGCGGGGCCGCAGACGCGCCGCGAGCCCCGGATCGCCGCGCCGAGGATTGAACGCGTGCGCATCGATGAAATTCGAAATCACCCGCACTGCTGGCAAATCAAAGATTGCACGGCAATCCGCCGCCAGCGAGTCAGACACCGCAGTCACCCCGTCGCTCTGCGCGATCCCGCCACGGGTCGCCTCGCGACGCTCGGCAGTGGCTCCGGGCAGCGTCACATCCGTGCCGTGAAGCGTGGTGATGACCGGCAGCGGATGCCGGCCACGCAACATCTCGCGCGCTTGGCAGGCGGCCGACGCATGGCCCAGCGCATAGTGGACGTGCACCAGATCCAGCGTCTGCGCCTCGGCGATTTCGGCAATCCGCCGCGCCAGCCCGAGCGTCGGCCCGCCGTCGCCAAACTCCGGCGCCTCGCTGACCGCATGGAAAACCAGCCCAGGGAACAGCGGCCCGAGCCGCGCCGGCATCCCGCGCGCCAGCAAATGAACCTCATGGCCCCGACGCGCAAGGTCGCGCGCCAGCTCACAGGCCACCGTGCCGCTCCCTCCGATGCTCGCGTGACAGACGATCCCGATTTTCATCACGGCAAGATGTCAAACGGACCCGGAAAATGTGCCAGCGGATCCTCGATGGCCAGCGCCTCACGCACCCAAAACGCCTCCCCAAACTCCACCCCAATGCGTTCCCCATAACCCCGGTGGCGCACCTCAAGCCGCCCGAGAAATCCCGCCGCGCAAACCGCCGACTCCGATTCAACGCTCTCCGGATCAAAGAGCTGCGACCGATGGCAGCGCACCGCCGCGTCCTTTTGCGCCGCGAATCTGCTGATATCCACAATGAAACTTGGCGGCTGGCTGGCCGGTAAGCCGAAGTAGACGATCGCCGCCGGCCGGTGCCGCACATGCCCGCCCGGCGCCGCCCACTTTGCCAGCCCGGCCAAATAGACCGCGGCCTGCACCAGCGCCGTGGCCGCCGCATGATCCGGATGCGGCTGGCCGGGGAAATGCGTCAGCACCAAGCGCGGCCGCATCCGCCGCAAAACCGCGACGAGTGCCGCGCGGTTCCCGGGCGTATCGCGCAACCCTCCATCCCCCATGTCGAGGTTCTCCCGGTGGGCAAGCCCAAGCACCTTGGCCGCCTCCCGGGCTTCATCGCCACGCTCCTGCGCGCTTCCACGCGTCGACATCTCTCCGCGCGTCAAATCCACTATCGCCGTGCGCTGGCCCCTCGCCGCCATCCCCAACAGCGTGCCAGCCGCAAAAAACTCCACGTCGTCCGGGTGCGCACCCACGGCAAGAACGTCAATGGCATCAATGGCTTGCATGAAAAGTCAATCGGGCGTGGGCAGCGGCTAGGGCAAAGCGCCCCCCAGTCTAAGGCCCCTCAGCGCGGCGGGTCAATGCCCGCGCCGCATTGCGACTGGCAGACGGACGCGGCGACGGCATGGGTCACTCCTGCAATGAAACACGGCTCGCCGTCCCGCACAGCCGGAAGCCATACGCCGATGCCACGGGTTAACCCGAAGGCCTTGGCGGGCCCAAAACACCCCACACTCCACTCCTTCTTTTCGCACTTGCCTTCCCACCACCCGCAATAATCATGGCACTGCCGTGCGTTATCTTATTGCCATCATTTTACCGCCACTTGCGGTGCTTCTATGTGGGAAGCCGGGACAGGCGCTCTTGAACCTCTTGCTCACCTTGTTGTTTTGGGTTCCCGGCGCTGTCCATGCCTTGGTCGTCGTCGCCAGTCACAAGGCTGATCTGCGCAACCAGGCACTGATAAAGGCCACCAGAGAGTCGAACCGCAGCTAGAGGAGCGTGCGGCAAAAGTACCCGGGCCTGCGCTTACGTGCCCCGGCGCGCATGACCCCTCCCTCCACCCGATTCTGCCGCACCCTTTTGCAACCCACTGAAGCCATGAAATACTCCCTGCTTGAGGGCATCGTTGCCAACCTCGACCGCACCACCGACGTCAGCGGCGGCGGCAAGACGGCGGCGACAACCACCCATGTCGCCCTCTTCAGCCTTGCCGGCCAGAGGGTCCTGCTGCGGACGCGCAGTCCGGCGATGATCTCCAATGGCGACCACCTCAAAATCGTCGGCCAGCACTCACCTGGGCAGTTCTCGGCCCTTGCCTGTAAAAACCTCTCCACCGGCTGGATGACGTCACCTCACGCGGGCTCCTGCGCGATGATTTCACTCATCGTCTTCACCCTCGTTGGCTTCGCCCTTGCTTGGATATTCCCTCTCACTTTCTTCGTCCCGCTTCTCAGTGGCTCGGCCATCATTGTCACCCTCATTGGAAGGTCCCGCCTCAAGGAGATTGACCGCATGCTCAATAGTTAATCCTACGCCTGGTCCGGAACCAGCCGACCCTGAGAAGTCCAAAAATGGATTTCCCGGGGAAGACTTGGCGATCATCCGGCCACGGCCAAGAAGACAGGCGTGACCCCAGGAAGTCCCGCTCATGGCGTGGCAGCCGTTGGCGGATTTTACCCAGCTTTGACGAAAAGCCTGCCAAAGCCAGCGATGATTCCACCACGCTTGCCAATGAGATACCTTTTTCCGGTTTACATGATCCTCTCGAGGAACGCTCACAGCGCCGGAATGCTTCATGCGCAGGCGATCAAGAAGCCCTAAGCCATCCGTTTTGTGCGCAAACACCCATTCATCCTGATCTTCCTGCTGTTTCTGCTCTTCCCCTTTACTTGCGGCGGGGTGGATTTATGGAAAAGCAATAAGCTCACCCCGGAGCAACCGTTTCCGGCTGACGTCGTCATCTTGGTGCACAGCTGGGTTGGCTGCGAATTGCTTCTCAAGGAGCGCGATGCGGCCACCCCGAGATATTGTTACGTCAACATTGAGATGACCCGGCGCATGCACTATGTCCTCACCACCGCTGAGAAGGCCGGCCTGCTCTTCATGCATCCATTCACCCGGATGCCGCCACTAGATAAATCTATCCCGGTGGCGGAATTCTCGGCCGAACTTGCCATTGGCAACTTGGGCGCGAAATTTGGCGAGGCGGACGTTCTGCGGAAAATCTACTTCGCCAACAAGGAGAGGTTCGGCGAAATCAAAGTCCAGTAGCGCCACCGCTGATTATCCCTCGCTTGCTCAGTCGATCCGCTTCAAGGCGAATGACAATCCGCCGTGCTGCCCTTCATGCCTGCCAGATCGACATGTCATGCCTGCCAGATGGCCATGACCTCGGCTGGCGGGATTGGCCGAACTGACTGGCCCGCAGCGCACGGCTGACCGCAGATTTCGACGCGCTCGCCGCTTGCCACCCACGCTCGCGTCGCCCAGCCTGCCGAGGCAATGCAGATGCTCGTCAAATCGTTGCGGCTCACCGCGCTCGCCGAGGGGACCTCGTTTCTCCTACTTGTCGGGGTGGCAATGCCGCTGAAATACTTTGCCGGAACACCCCAGGCGGTGGCGTTCACCGGCTGGGCGCACGGGGTGCTGTTCGTCGGCTTATGCCTGCTGCTGCTCGCAGTGTTGGCCGCGGGCTGGTCGCTGCGCCGGGGTGCGCTGGTCTTTGCCGCCGCGCTCATCCCTCTCGGCCCATTCCTCCTCGACAGTCACATGCGCCGCTGGGAACGCGAGGGCAACACACCCAGCAACTAACCATCGCACCGCCTGCCAGGATCCAGCTAGGGTCTGTCCCCAGCCCCCAAGGTCTGCCCAGAACGACGGGGTCTGTCCCCAGCAGTCGACGCTGAGCGCCATCTGCGCCATCTCCGCCTCCTCGCTCGGGGTCTGTCCCCATCCGCGCCATCCGCGCCATCCGCGCCATCCGAGCCATCCGAGCCATCCGAGCCATCCGAGCCATCCGAGCCATCCGAGCCATCCGAGCCATCCGAGCCATCC
>JBILQA010000271.1:0-4234 GCA_044373535.1 Akkermansiaceae bacterium
ATGGGGCGATGCAGGTGGCGCCGCGGCCATTGCGCAGGTAGTCGATGTAGATTTTCCCGTCGCGCAGGGACTTGGACGCCTGGGTGGTGAGGCGCTGGGGGTTCTGCTTGGCGAGGAGGGCGGCGATGGCCTTGGTGAAGGGCTTGAGGACGTCCCAGTGGAGGTCCGGGGTGAGGAAGATTTGGATATGGAGGCCTTTGCCGCCGGAGGTTTTGACAACCGGGTGGAGGCCGCGCTGGCGCAGGAGGTCGCGCAGGAGGAAGGCGGTGCCGAGAACTTCCTCCCAGGGCATGTTGTCGCCCGGGTCGAGGTCCCAGACGAGCATGTCTGGTTGGTCGGGCTTGGCGAGGTTGGCGCCCCACGGGTGGAACTCGATGACGCCGTTTTGGACCAGGGAGATGAGGCCCTTTTCGTTGCTCAGGTAGCACACGCAGGACTCCGGGTCGTCGGGGTCGAGGGTCTTGGATTTGACGCCGGCGGGGAGGCGGGTGGCGAAGTGCTTTTGGAAGAAGATCTGGCCGTCAATCCCCGAGGGCGCGCGGAGGAAGGCCAACGGGCGGCCAACGAGGTGCGGCAAGATCAGCGGAGCAACCCGCGAGTAATAGGCCGCGACGTCGTGCTTGGTGATCGTCGTGCCGGGGAAGAGCACGCGGTTGGGGTTGGAGATGACCACGCCGGCAACGCGTTGATCATCGGAGGAGCTGTCCGATTTCTTGGCGGTGGGTTCTTGCTTCTCCGGCGGGGTGTCGCTGCGGGCCTCCATATGGACATCGGTTGGCGGTTTGTCTTCGCGCAGGGCAATGAAGGACCCGTGGCGGATGCGGCCGTCGGCGGTGATTTCGGCGAAGTTGACCTCGGCGACGAGTTCGGGGCGAAGCCAGGTGACCGGCCGCTCGCCCGGGTCGTCGGGGAAGGGGCAGGACTTGACGCGCAGCGGTTGCATCTCTTTGAGCAGGCTGAGGCGGCGGTCCTCGCTGAAGCCGGTGCCAACCTTGCCGCGGTAGGTGAGCTGGCCGTGCTCGTAGGATCCGAGAACCAGGGCGCCAAAGCCCGAGTTGCCGCCCCTCGGCGGGGTGAAGCCGCAGATGACAAACTCCTCGCGCAGGACGCACTTGATCTTCCTCCATCCCTGGCGCGAGCCGGGGAAGTAGGGGTCGGCCGCCGGCTTGCTCATGATTCCCTCGAGCTTAAGCTCGCATGCTTGCTCGAAGAGTTGGCGCCCGGCGGCGTGGCCGCGCCAGTGGTGGGAGAATAGGACGCGGCGGGAGTCTTCCGGGAGGAGCTTGCACAAGGTGGTTTTGCGCTCAATGAGCGGCTGGCCCGAGAGATCGAGGCCGGCAAGGTCAAGGAGGTCAAAAGCGACAAAGACAAGCTTTTCGGTGCGGCCGGTCTTGAGGGCCGCCTGGAGCCGGCTGAAGTTGCTGCGCTGGCGGGCGTCAAAGGCGACAATCTCGCCGTCGATGAGAAAGTCCTCCGTGGTGAGGGCGTCAATCTGACCGGCGAGGTCGCCAAAGCGGTGGGTCCAATCAAGCCCGCTGCGGGTCACCAGGGTGAGCTTGCCGCGGCGCTTGGCCGCGAGGATCCGGTAGCCGTCAAACTTCAATTCGTGAAGCCAATCGGCCCCGCGAGGGACGGCGCTGACAAGCTTGGCGAGCTGCGGCGAAGGAAGGGTCGCGGGCGCGGGTTTGGCTTTGGGTTTGGCGGCCTTGCGGGCCAAAGGCGCAGTGGCCGTGCGCGCGGCCCGCGGTGGCCGGGCGGGCGGTTGGTCGTCGATCTTGCGCAGCAGCCAGTTGTTCTTGTCGTCAGCGCTGCCGTGCATGCGGGTGAGAAGGAATCGTCCATGCATGCGCGTGCCGTGGAGCTCGAACTTGAGTTTGCCCCTGGCCAGGGCGTCTTGTGGCCGGTTGTCGACTGGCTGCCAGGTGCCGACGTCCCAGATGCGGACCTGTCCGGCGCCGTACTGGCCGGCGGGAATCTCGCCCTCGAAAGTGGCGTACTGGAGCGGGTGGTCCTCAACCTCAACGGCAAGCCGCTTAACGGCGGGATCCAGGGTGGGCTCCTTGGGCACCGCCCAACTCTTCAGCACGCCATCGACCTCAAGGCGCAGGTCATAGTGGTGGCGCCGCGCGTGGTGCTCCTGGATGACAAAGAGCGAGCCCTCCCCCCCGGCCGCGGGGGCGGGGGCGGGCTCCGGGGTGACGCGGAAGTCGCGCTTGGCTCCATAGGGGTCAAGCGCTGCGCCGGCGGTGTCTTCCGGGAGTCTTGGGGCTTGTTTTTTTTGCGGCATCGTCGGGTTCTGGGGTCTGCGTGGCGGCGGGTTTGCGGGAGCGCTTCTTGGGCGCGGATGGTGGGGGCATTTCGGTTTTGGCGGGCATTGCCTGGTTGGCGTCTTCGGCGGTTTCGGCGTGGTGGATTTTGGTGGTGGCGATGCTGCGCTGGAGGTAGCCGACGAGGTCGACGACCTTGGCGCCATCGTCGTCGTGGTCCTCGACGCGCGCCGCCGGAGCGGCTGCCGACTCACCGCGGCGGATTTTCTCCTCGATGTAGCCGAGCAGCGCCTCGTGGTAGTCGTTGTGGTAGCGCTCCGGGTGCCAGTCGGTGCTCATCGATTCGACCAACTGGGTGGCAAGCTCGAGCTCGCGCGGCTTCGGGGCGGCGTCCGCGGCGCGTGGCAGCTTGAGGTCGGCGGCGCTGCGGAGCTCCTCGGGGAAGCGCAGGAGCATGAGGACCAGCGCGTCGCCGCGGACAAAGAGGGCCGTGAGGTACTCGCGGGTGCGGATGACGACCTTGGCGATGCCGGCGCGCCCGGTGGCCTTGAGGGTCTCGCGCAAGAGGACGTAGGCGCGTTGGCCGCGGGCGTCGGGCTCAAGGAAGTAGGGTTTTTCAAAGAGCATCGGATCGATGCCGTCAAGGGCGACAAAGTCGTCGATGGCGATGGTCTTGCTCAGCTTCGGGCTGACGGCCTTGAGGTCGTCCTCGTTGAGCAGGACGTAGTGGTTTTTCTCGTACTCGAAGCCCTTGACCATGGTGTCCCACGGGACCTCCTCGCCGGTCTCCGCATTGACGCGCTCGTAGCGGATCCGCGCGTGGTTGCGGCCGTCAAGCAGGTGGAGGGCGACGTCCGGCTGGCGGTCGGCGGCGTAGAGTGAGACGGGGATATTCACCAAGCCGAAGGCAATGGTGCCCTTCCAAATGGCGCGAGGCATGACTGCGGGTTCGCACATCGGGTGCCAACCGTGGCGGGTTGGTTTTAAGGCGCCCATGGCGCGGCGCGGGGGCCGCCGAGTGCGATTTGCCGCCGCCCGGGGTGCGATTCGCACGGAGCGGCGGGGCTCTGGCGAGTTAGGCGCGGGCACGCGCGCGGCGGCGCCGCGTGCATCCTGCACGGGGTCGACCGCCGGGCTGAGGCATCCTGCATCCAGCGGGCCGAGGCTGGGGGTGGCGGAGGATGGCCCGGAGAGGACGGGCGCGGGTTTGCTGCTGAGCGCATTGAGATGGCGCCGGAGGGACGTGCCGGGGCCGGGGTGGTCGCTGGCACGGGGGATGCAAAGGATCCTTTTGACTGGGAGCGGATCGAATTGATTGCGCGCGCACCGGAGTCACAGCACACCCCCAACGATAACTTAAGCGATGAAACTCAACTCAATTGAAGACTTCCTGATCATGGAAGTGAAGGACCTGCACAGCGCTGAAAGCCAGTTGCTCAAGGCCTTGCCAAAGATGGCCAAGGCCGCCTCGTCCGAAGAGCTCAAGGAAGCCTTCGAGACGCATGCGAAGGAAACCCAGACCCACCTGCAGCGCCTGGAGCAGGCGATGGAGGAGTTTGGTGGTTCGCCGCGGGGGAAGACCTGCGAGGCGATGAAGGGGCTGATTGCCGAGGCCGAGGAGATCATGAAGGCGGAAGGCGACGTGTCGGTGAAGGATGCCGCGCTTATCATCGCGTCGCAGAAGGTTGAGCACTATGAGATCGCGGGATACGGGTCGGCGCGCGCGCTGGCCGAGGCGCTCGGCTACGATGAAATGGCCGCCATCTTTAGCGAGACCCTCGACGAGGAAAGCGCCACGGACGAGAAGCTCACGGCCCTTGCCGAGACGCTCAACGCCGAAGCGGTGTCAGTGGGAGAATAAGGGGGGGAGAGGATTTTACCCGGGGCGGCGCTGGGCTGCCCCGGGGAGCTTCGGCCGGAAAGCTTCGGCCGGGTGACCGGGTGACCGGGTGACCGGGTGACCGGGT
>JBILQA010000272.1:0-4221 GCA_044373535.1 Akkermansiaceae bacterium
CGGTCGCCTACGTCCGCTACGTCTCGGTCTATCGCCAGTTTGAGGACGTCGGCGAGTTCATCCGCGAGATCCAGGCGCTGGAGAACCGAACCGCGCGCGATCCTCTTCAACGCCGTCTGTTCAAGGAATGACAAGCGGCACTCCCATCCAATCCACCACCCCCACCTAAACTAACATTGTGATCTGTCTGGCAGCAAACCGCCCGGCGTTGCAGATTGGCCGTCACCAGGTCATCGGCTACGACACCGCATGGCTGTGCACAGCGCTCAAGCGCGCGGCCGACGCGGCCGAGCGCGACGACTTCCCGTTCATCGACGACATCCGCGATGGCGTCGTGCACTACTTGGAAAACCAGTGCTCGCTGCGCATGCTGCCGCTGCCGCAGTTGTTTGAGCGCATGCGCCGAATGCTTGCGCGCATCGGCTGCGAGACGATTGCCGCCAAGCTTGAGCCGCTCGCCCCACCGGTGACCCTCTCACTGGCACAAACCGCCCGCGAGGCAGGCAACGGCTTCGAATTGGCGTTTTTCCGCAGCCTGCGCGACGAGATCGAGGACTTGCGCGATGCCGGCGCCGAGGACCTGCGCTTCACCGAGCTGCGCGACTGCGCGCTGATCCTGCGCGGCCAGGGCAAGTGGAACCGCCGCTGCGAGGCATTGCTGGTTGAAATCACCGCCTTCCTCGAGAACTTCGACGCCGCGCCTGTTAGCCCGCGTCCGCTCAGCCTGCGGGTCGAGGCGGAGCGCTAAAGCCCGCCCTTGATCAGGGGCGCCTGCCACGGTTAGCTGGGCCATGACCTTGTTTGAGAAAATCGCCGCCCGCGAGATCCCCGCCGACATCCTCCACGAGGACGAGCTGGCCCTCGCTTTCCGTGACATCGCACCCCAGGCGCCGGTGCATTTCCTCGTTGTGCCGAAAAAGCCCATCGAGCGCATCGCGGCGGCCGGTACGGAGGACGCCGGGGTGTTAGGCCACCTGCTGCTAACCGCCGCAGCCGTGGCGCGCACGCTTGGCATTGAGGAGCATGGTTACCGCGTGGTCATCAACAACGGCCGCGATGGCGGTGAGGCCGTCCCCCACCTGCACCTGCACGTTCTAGCCGGGCGGCAGCTGCAGTGGCCTCCCGGTTAGCCGCCGCCGCTAGGCCTGGGCGCCCTGCTCGGCCTGCGGCCCGCGGGCGCTGGAGGCGTTGCGGTCGATGGCCCAGCCGATTCCGCCGGCGAGCAGAATAAGGACTTCAAAGCCGTAGAACATCCAGACGATGCTCTTGCCATCCGTGAAGCCGTAGTTGTGCAGGCCAACACCGAGGAAGTTCACATGCCACCAGGAGAAGGTCACCACGATGGCGCCAAACACGGCCGCGAGGTGGATGCCCCATTCCTTGAGGAAGCCGCCCAGGCGCGCGTGGAGAATAATCAAATTCACCAGCACGATCATTAGCGCGCCATTCTCCTTCGGGTCCCAACCCCAGAAGCGGCCCCATGAGTAGTTGGCCCAAATCCCACCTAACACTGTTCCCACCAGCGACAGGAACAAGGTCAGGCAGACGCAGCCGTAGACGGCGCGTGTCAGCGCGCGGCGCAGGTCGCGGTCGGCGCTGCCACCTAGGTTCAAAAGACGCATGAAAACGTACACGTGGGCAAGGAAGGCGGCCACCAGCCCGCCGGCGTAGCCAAAGGCGATGGTCACCACGTGGGTGGAAAGCCAGAAGTTGGAATCAAGCACTGCGACGAGTGGATCCATCGTGTCGGTTCCACTGGAGATCTCAAACCTCGCGGCGAGAAAAAGCCCAGCAGTTCCGAGAAAAGCCGCCACCCCGACGGCGAAGCGCCGCTTGGTCAACAGCTCCAACAACAAAAGCACCAGCATGGCGCAGGCCGCGATGAAGGGAATCGTGTCGTACAGGTTGCCCACCGGCGGCCGGTTCATAATAAGGCAGCGGTGCACAATGCCCGCGGTGATCACCGCCGCGCCCGCCGCGGCCAATCCCATGGCCACGCGGGTCAGCCAAATCCCGCCGCGCGACGCCGGCGTGGTCCACGCCACCAGCACCAGGACGAACGCCAGAATGCACAGCACCATTGCGTTGGTGAAGTAGTCGCGCTTGAAGTAGGCCACCTCCGAGGCGATTGCCCGGTACTGCCCCAATGCTTGGGCACGCCCAATGGTGCGCTCGCGGAACTTGTCCAAGGCCACCGCAAAGGACGCCTGGCTCTGGCCGTTGGCCGCCACCAGCTGCTCGAGGGCCTGGATGTCACCGATCGCCGTTTGCGGGTCCGTGCTTGTGCTCGTCATCACGTCCCAGATCTGGTTGCCGGCGGTTAGCCAAATCTTGTCCTTCGGGTCCTGCGTTGGCGGCAGGGTGAACAACACAAACTTTGATAGGTTGCTGAACTCCACGATCTGTTGGAGCAGGTTGGTGACATGCTCCGGCGGCGCCTGGCCGGCGGCCTTGGCGTCATCGAGCACCTTGCGGATCATCGGCGCGGTGCTCATCACCACGCTCACCGGAACGCGCTGTGATGGCGCGTCGGCACCACCTCCAGGCAGCGGGTTCATCACCACCCCGTTGCGCGCGAAGCTCAGATAGCCTAACATCGCCTCGTACAGCCGCAAATTGCGCGCCAGGGCGAGCGTCTGCTTCTGCACCGGGTCTAGCGATCCCTTCTTCTGCTGCTCCTGCTGTTCGTACGTCTGGGCGCGCTCCATGAGCTGGCCGATGCCGGGTTCAAGCTCCTCGTAGCTGTAGCGGTCGCGCTTGCCGCGGACAGTTAGATTGACTGCCTCCAACACATCGGAGTTGTCGATGCGGAAGCTCGGCAGTTTCACGGCCACCTGCGGACGGAACAAGAGGTCGAGCATCCAGCGCGTCGGGTCGAGTTTGACGACGCCCTCGTCGCTCTTGATCTTCATCGAGCGCGCGCCGTACATGCTCAGCATGAGGTAGGACGCCTGGGTGGAGAGCGGCTTGACGCGGCCGCCATCCTGCACCGGGATGAGCGCGGCGGAGTCGACGACCGCCTTGGACCACGGCTTGTAGCCAGCCACCGCGGGCGCCTCGCCGCGCGGGTTGAGCACGTAGAGAACATAGCCAAACACCCCAACAAGCAGGGCAACGACCACGGCAAGGACGATGATCTTGGCGGCCGGTATGCGGTTAGGATCGGACATTGCGCTTGCGGGTGGCGCCGACGACAAAGCCGGCAAGTTTCATGACAAAGTGGACCAGGAGGCCAAAGGTGACGATATAGAGGGAATACTCCGGCCACTTGTCGGCCGGGTTGCGCACCACCTCAAACACCGAGAAGAGCTGCGCGCCGGGCTTGGCATCCTGCGGACCCCAACTGGCTTGGAAAAACGTCAGCCCGTTGTGGCGCATCGGCACGTTCATCTGGATGACCACGTGGCTGTCGATCTCCTCGTCCTTGCGGGTGATCTCGCTGACAAACTTGCGCGGGCGCATCGTGTTTGGGTAGAAGTCCGCGGTGAACTTGTTGAGCGTGACGGCAAACGGCAGCACCCAGAGGCGCTTGCGCATGCTCACCAGGAAGGTCCGCGCGCCGTGGCGCAGCGTGTAGGGCTTGTAGCTCGCCGCCGGAAGGATGAACGGCTCGCCGGCTTTGCCGTCCTTCTCGACCGGGCGCGCGTAGGTGCCGGCGAAGTTCGCCTCGGCCTGCGGGTTCATCGGCCGCTCCATCAGGTAATAACCGTTAATCACGCGCTCGCCGTTGGCCGGCGCCGGATCGGTCATCGGGCGCGGGTCGGCGTTGCGCATGTAGCCCATGACTTCCAGGTCAAATGGCAGGTTGGGCAGGCGCAGCAGGCGCCGGTCGCTCGGCTCGAGGTCTGCGAGGTGCTGTTCGCCGATGATGTGCACCGGCTCGATGAGCTTGGCGTCGCGCACTTCGGTTAGCTCGATGACGTAGTCGAAGTAGTGTTCGGCGACATTGCTTGTTTGGCCCTCGCTGATGGCCATGTTGCCGCGCACTTCCCAGCGGTGGGTGACAAAGGCGCCGACGAGCATGAAAAGAATCCCGCAGTGGGAAATGAGCACGCCCGCTACCCGCCAGCCCTTGCGCATGCGCACGATCCCGCCGAGCAACAAATTGACGAACAACAGGGCCGACACCCAATACACCCCAGGCAGCACAATCGGCAGGCGCTTGCCGTTAAGCTCCGGGATCAGAAAGAAACGGCTTGAATCGAAATATTTCTTTGAGGT
>JBILQA010000292.1:0-3794 GCA_044373535.1 Akkermansiaceae bacterium
CATCATCTTTTTCACCGATTCGGTCGAGGAGGCCATTGGCCACCTGCAGCGCCACGCGGTGCGCCAATTTGACCTTCGCCGCCGGCAAGTGCCCGGCAGGATCAAGGTTTTGGGTGAGAAAGGGCTGCGCAAGCGGACTACTTCCCTTTGACATCCCCGCGGCGGTTCCCTTAGCTTCGCCGCCCCAGCGCGAGGGATTTGCGCCGGCAAAGGATTTACCCATGAATATCACTGTTGAAAAGCTGCCCAAGTGCGTTGCCACCCTGCGGGTTGAAGTTCCCGCCGAGAAAGTGGCCAGCGAGCGCGGCCGGATCCTGCAAGGCTACGCCAAGCAGGCCAAGATCCCGGGCTTCCGCCCGGGCAAGGCGCCGCAGGCGGTCATCGCCAAGCGCTTCGAGCGCGAGATCGCCGAGGAACTCGAGAGCCGCCTAGTGCGCGAGGCCTTTGAAACGGCCATCAAGCAGGAGAACCTCAAGGTGCTGGACTTCAAGAACCCCAAGAACCTGCGCTTCGAGTCCAGCGGGATCCTCACTTTCGCCGCCGAGGTGATTCTCGCTCCCGAGTTTGAACTTGCCGACTACAAGGGGATTCCAGTGACCCTGCCGGCCGTCGAGATCAGCGACGAGATGGTCGAAACCAACCTCAACAGCCTGCGCGAGCGCTATGCGGACTTCACGGAAGTCACCGGCCGCGCGCTGGAGACGGGTGACTTTGCCGTCATTGATTATACCTCAACGGTTGACGGTCAGAAGCTGGAAGATGCCATCGGGCGTTCTGCCGGCTACCTTGGCGGTCGCGACGGGTTCTGGCTCAAGGTTGACGCGGAGTCGTTCCTGCCGGGCTTTGGTGACAAGGTGGTGGGGATGAACCCGGGCGAGACGCGTGAGATTGCCCTGACGATTGCCGAGGATTTCCCCCTTGCGGAAGTGCGTGGCCGCGAAGTCACCTTCACGGTGACGCTCAAGGAGATCAAGCAGCAGACGCTGCCCGAGGCAAACGACGAGTTTGCCGCCAAGGTGCTGCCCGGCAAGACGATCGACGAGATCAAGGGCCTCATCCGCGAGCAGATGAGCGACGCGGCCAAGCGCCAGGCGGACGAGTCCAAGGTGGGCCAGATCGTCGAGTACCTCAACACGAAGATCGACTTTGAGCTGCCCGACGAGCTGGTGGGCGCTGAAACCCAGGGGCATGCCGACAGCATGGTCGAGCGCGGGTTCAACGCCGGCATGTCCGAAGAGGAGATCTCCACCCAGCAAAACGAGATTTTTGCCGCCGCCGGCCAGCAGGCGCGCACCAACCTGAAGACCAACTTCATCCTGCAGGAGATCGCCCGCCGCGAGAGCATCACGGTGAGCGACCAGGACATGATCCAGCGCGTCTCCGCCATGGCGGCTGAGCGTCGCCAGCCGATCCAGAAGTTTATCAAGGAGTTGCAGGCCAACGGCCAGATTCCGGGGATCCGTTCCTCGGTCCTCATCGGCAAGGCCATTGACTTCCTTGTGGAGAACGCGAACGTCGCGGAGTCAACAACCACCATCGATGAATAATCCATTCAACTTCGACCAAGGCGGATCCGCCCCCAAGAACAGCTACTACGTCCCCGTGGTCGTCGAGCAGGACGGCCGCGGCGAGCGCTCGTTCGACATCTACTCGCGCCTGCTCAAGGACCGGATCATCTTCATCGGCACGCCGATTGACGATTTTGTAGCCAACTCGGTGATTGCCCAGCTGCTTTTCTTGCAGATGCAGGACCCGAAGAAGGACATCCACATCTACATCAACTCACCGGGCGGCTCGGTCACGGCGGGCTTGGCGATTTACGACACGATGCAGTTTTTGACCTGCGACGTGAACACGTACTGCATCGGCATCGCCGCCTCGATGGGCTCGGTGCTGCTGACCGCGGGCACCAAGGGCAAGCGCTTCTGCCTGCCGAACTCCCACGTGATGATCCACCAGGTTTCCGGCGGCGCCCAAGGGACCGCTTCGGACATCGAGCGCACGATTGGCTTCATGTTCACCCTCAAGAAGCGCCTCAACGAGATCCTCGCCAAGCACACCGGCCAGTCGCTCGAAACCATCGAGCGCGACTCGGACCGCGACAACTACATGCCTTCGGAAGTCGCTGCGGAATACGGCCTCGTCGACAAGGTGCTGGAAAGCCGCAAGGAACTGCCGGGATCGGTGGATTTCCCGGACGCCGCAAAATAGTTGCCCCGCGGTGGGGCAGATAAGCTATCTTCAGGGGTTGGGGCGTGGCCCCAGCCTTGCAACTCCCTTCAAATCCGCAAAACAGACCGATGGCCCGCGCATCCAACCTCACCATGTGCTCCTTTTGTGGCAAGAGCCACTCGGAGGTCCGCAAGCTCATTGCCGGTCCGGGAGTCTATATCTGCAACGAGTGCATTGACGTGTGCTCGAGCATCCTGCTGCGCGAGTTCAGCGAGCAGACGGAGGTTACTGGGAAAACGCCGGTTGAGCAGGGCTTTGCCCTGCCGACGCCGGCCCAGCTGCGCGAGCATCTGGACACCTTTGTCATCGGCCAAGAGCACGCCAAGAAGGTCCTTTCCGTTGCTGTCTACAACCACTACCAGCGCCTGCGCCAGAATGACGTCGAGATGGATGCCGACCTGCGCGACGTGGAAATTGAAAAGGCCAACGTGCTCTTGCTGGGGCCCACCGGCTCAGGCAAGACCTTGTTGGCGCGCACCTTGGCGCGGGTCCTCGACGTTCCGTTCTGCATCGTTGACGCCACCACGCTGACGGAAGCCGGCTACGTCGGTGAGGATGTTGAGAACATTATCCTGCGCCTGCTGCAAGCCGCCGACTTCGATGTCTCCAAGGCCGAGCGCGGGATCATCTACGTGGATGAAATCGACAAGATCGGCCGCAAAACCGAGAACGTCTCGATCACCCGCGACGTTTCCGGTGAAGGCGTCCAACAGGCCTTGTTGAAGATCCTTGAAGGGACTGTCTGCAACGTCCCGCCGCAGGGTGGGCGCAAGCATCCCCAGCAGGAATACATCCAGGTCAACACCGAGAAGATTTTGTTTGTCTGCGGTGGCGCCTTTGTCGGCCTTGAGGAAATCATCCGTCGCCGACTGGGCCGCAACGCCCTGGGATTCCACAGCGGTCAGAGTGCGCAGACCGCCGACCAGACGGACACCGAGATTCTGCGCAAGGCCCAACCGGAGGACCTCCTCCACTTTGGCCTCATCCCGGAGTTCATTGGCCGCCTGCCGGTCATCTCCTCACTGCGCAAACTCACCGAGGAGGAGCTCATCAAGATCCTCACCGAACCGAAAAACGCACTCGTCCGCCAGTACTCCAAGCAGCTTGCCCTCAACGGCGTGAAGCTCAAGGTGGCGAAGGACGCACTGGAGGCCTTCGCCAAGGAAGCCCACGCCCGCGGCACCGGCGCCCGCGCCCTGCGCTCGATCTTTGAACGCGTCATGCTCGACATCATGTACGACATCCCCTCGCGCAAGGACGTCGAGTCCGTCACCATCAACCGCGCCGTGGTTCTTGGCGAAAAAGAACCGATCATCCGCAAAAAGCGCGCCGACAAGGACGCGGCATAAGGACTGAATCGGTGCCGATCAGGCGATGGTCGTGGTGCCCGGATGAATCGGTGACATGCCATTCCCACGAACGCAGCCCCAGCGGGGCACAAGGGGATAGCCCAGGGCAAGCGCAGCGCAGCCCTGGGCTATCCCCTTGTGCGCCCCGGATGGAGGTCGTGGCATGATATTTCACCACGCGCTAATCCCACACATAACGTTCATCAACTGGAA
>JBILQA010000001.1:0-48891 GCA_044373535.1 Akkermansiaceae bacterium
GCGCACGCAAATGGGTGCAAGTTGCCGCTGGATATTTCTCCGCCTCGCCCTTTCAGGGCTTGGTGCCTAATCCGGCTTGTCGAGAAACACGAAATCCGGGTTGCGCTCTTGCAGGAGGTTGATGAGCCACTGGTCTGGCAGGAAGACGACGTATTGGCCGTCAATGTCCTTGGCCAGGGCGCTGCCGGACGGGAGCTGCAGGGTGGGGCGCTCGGCCAGCGATTCCGTTGGGTCGGACTTGCGCCGGACCCAGCGGATGACGTCCCATGGCGAGCTCTCGATCCGGCACGGCGCGCCGTACTCGCCTTCCAGCCGGTACTTGAGGACTTCAAACTGCAGGGGTCCAACAGCTCCTAACAACGGGACGCGCACCAGCGAGCCATCGATCTCAAACATCTGGGCGACGCCCTCCTTGAGGAGTTGGTCGAGACCCTCGCGGAAGCGCTTGTAGTTGGCGGTGCCGTCGCACTGGACGTAGCAGAAGCACTCGGGTGCGAAGCGCGGGATCTCACTGAAGGAGGTTTCACTGTCGCTCGCCAGGGTGTCGCCGACGTGGAAGTCATAATTCCCGACCAGGGCGACGACGTCGCCCGGATAGGCGGTGTCCAACGTCTCGCGCTCCTGGGCAAACAGGCGCTGGGAGTTGGACAGGCGGATTTTTTTCCCGCTGCGGGCGTGGGTGACGTTCATGTCGCGCTCGAAGGCGCCCGAGACGATGCGCACGAAGGCGGCGCGGTCGCGGTGCTTCGGGTTCATGTTGGCTTGGATCTTGAAGATGAAGCCGCTGAAGTCCGGAGCGCTGGGTAGCACCTCGCGGGCGCCGGCCATGCGCGAGGTCGGCTCGGGTGCGAGCTCAAGGAAGCGGTCCAACATCAGCTGGACGCCGAAGTTGTTCATCGCGCTGCCAAAGAAGATCGGCATCTGCTCGCCGGCGCGCACCCGCTCAGGATCTAGCGGTTGGGTAACAGCCTCGAGCAGGTCAATCTCCTGGCGGGCCTCGGCGAGGACGTCCGAGTCCACGGTGGCGTCCAGCTCCGGGTCGTCGATCCCCTTGGTTTGGACCGGGGCGCGGAACGACCCGTGGGGCGTGCGCTCAAACAGGTGGACCTGTTTGTTCTCCCGGTCGTAGACGCCTCGAAAGCGCGGACCATCGCCCAAGGGCCAGTTCACCGGCACCGGCGGCAAGCCTAACACCCGCTCGAGCTCGTCGATAAGCTCCAGCGGCGGGCGTGCGGGCCGGTCGAGCTTGTTAATGAAGACGAAGATCGGGACGCCGCGGCGGCGGCAGACTTCAAAGAGCTTTAGAGTTTGGGCTTCGATCCCCTTGGCGGCGTCGACGACCATGACGGCGGAGTCCACGGCGGTGAGGACGCGGTAGGTGTCCTCCGAGAAGTCCTTGTGGCCGGGGGTGTCGAGCAGGTTGACGCAGAGGCCGTTGTAGTCGAACTGGAGGACCGTTGAGGAGACCGAGATGCCGCGTTGTTTTTCGAGCTCCATCCAGTCCGAGGCGGTTGAGCGCTGGGATTTGCGCGCGGTGACGCTGCCGGCCAGGTGGAGCGCGCCGCCGTAGAGGAGGAGTTTTTCGGTTAGAGTCGTCTTGCCGGCATCCGGGTGGGAGATGATCGCGAAGGTGCGACGGCGGGCAATTTCCTTGGCGTGTGGCGAATCAGACATGGAGCGGCGCCATCCAAGGGGAAGAACGCCGCCGATCAAAGGGGAAAACCTGTCGGTTAGAAATCCATCCGCGCTGGCACACGCGCGCCTGCTGTGCTCCACTGCGCGCATGTCCGCCACCGCCCGCGCCGCACTGAAGTCCCTGCTGCTAGAAAAATCCGTCCGTACGGGCGAGTTCACCTTGGCGTCGGGCAAGACGTCCGACCTGTACATTGACTGCCGGACCACAGCGCTGGACCCGGTGGGCGCTACGCTCATCGGGGAGCTTGGCTGGGCGGCGGTGAAGGAGCAGATGGCCGCGCTGGGGATTCGGCCCGACGCGATTGGTGGCATGACGCTGGGCGCGGATCCGATCTCGCTGGCCGTCGGGATGACCTCGGCACGGGTTGACCCGCAGTCCCCGATGCAGGTTTTCACGGTGCGCAAGGAGCCCAAGGGCCACGGGCGCGGCAAGCAGATCGAGGGGAACTTCGCCGCGGGCAACCAGGTGATTGTCGTCGATGACGTCATCACCACTGGGGGCTCCACCTTGAAGGCAATTGATGCCATTGAGCGTGAGGGAGGGACTGTTGCCTTTGCGCTGGTCCTCGTCGACCGCGAGGAAGGCGGCCGCGCGGCCATCGAGGAGCGCGGCATTCCGGTGCTCACTTTGTTTACCCGCACGAGTCTGTTGGGACCCGCGTAGAGAACTGAGCCGCCTGCCGTCAGAACGTTCGAAGGCCAAATGGACTCTCCGCCGCCCCCTCGCCACAAGATAGCCCACCATGCCGATCATCTCGCGCCGCAAGCAGCTTTACCCGGTCACCGCGTCGCTGCGCCAGTACTTGTACCGGTTTGACCGGCAGTCGGACATACCACTAGTTTACAACGACTTGTGTCGCTTCTCCGGGTCCATGCCGTACGAGGACCCGAGCGGGCGTGAGACCTTGTGGCTCACGGTGATGTATCCGCCGGAGGTGATGGAGGAGCTGGGTCCGCAACTGACGCGCATCTACGCCAACCTGAAGATCGGCGGCGAGAGCGATCTGCACAAGCACCTGACGGTTGACCGGATTGACTTCGGCGAGTTTGGCAATTCGCGGCCGTTCCGGATCCGGGTGACCAACCTGTTTAACGACAACTCGGACTATTATTATGTGAAGACCGCGGACTCCTCGCGGATTTACGGGCTGGAGATTGAGCACATCCTCTCGCCCAACCGGATCAACTACCTGGTCAACGGCAACACCCTCATCGAGGAGCACATCGCTGGCCTGCCAGGCAGCGTTTTCAACCGCGACTACCTGAGCCGCAGTGACTTCAACCCGGTCCGCATCGCCAAGGAGTTCGTCAAGTTCAACGAGCGCTGCTTTATCCGGCTGCTCGGCGACATGCGCTCGGCGAACTACGTGGTGGACATCACCCCGGACTTTGAGGAGGTCCAGTACCGGGTGCGCCCGATCGACTTTGACCAGCAATCGTATGAGGGGCGATCGGCGATCTACCACGCGTATCGATTCCGCGACAACCATGCGGTGACGCGGCTGGCGTTTAACGTCCTGCACCGCCGGGTCATTGCCCAGTACATCGAGGAGGAGCGCAGCCAGATGGCCCGCCGCGCCCGCGTTGAACAACAGCGCCTGCGCGCGCTCTTCAGTGTCATGAAGCGCGACGAAATCGCCCCCATCGCCCACGTCCTCACCCTCAAGGAGGACCTCCGCCGCGCCCACCACACCGAGCGGTTTGACGAGTGCAAGAACATGGGCGAACTAACCGCCGAGCACATTCTTCTGATGCTCGAGACAAACTGAGTCTCCCCGGCGGCCACCCCATTGCGCCCCGCTCTGAGACGCGCGCAAAAAAGAGAGGCGGGCAAAAAAACGCCGCGGACTGGAGTTCCAGCCCGCGGCAGGGGAAAACGTGCGCCCGCTTAGTTCACCGCGACCGCCTCGGTACCGGTTTCCCCGGTGCGAATGCGGATGGCCTCCTCGACATTGGAGATGAACACCTTGCCGTCACCGATCTTGCCGGTGTTGGCGCTCTTGACGATCGCCTCTGCCACTGCCGCGGCCTGTGGGTCTGCGACGACAATCTCGATCTTCACCTTGGGCAGGAAGTCCACCGTGTACTCGCTTCCGCGGTAAATCTCGGTGTGGCCCTTTTGCCGGCCGAAGCCCTTGACCTCCGTGACAGTCATCCCTTGGACGCCCACCTCAGCCAGGGCTTCCTTCACTTCCTCCAACTTGAACGGCTTAATGATCGCTTCGATTTTTTTCATGGGTCCGGCAGATAGTAGGTGCTGGCTAAGCAGTGGGCATGCCAAGTCGCAGGTAATTGCCGACAAGGTCCTCGCCTAACCGAACGATGGGTTCTCGCCTGCGGGGAATCAAGGGAATACCCAAGTGTGGGGAAAAATTCCGGGGTCGTGCGGCGGGTGCTGTGGAAGGATTAGCGGCCGCGCGGGCTTGCCCGGCTGGCCAGGCGAGGTTAACTTCCGCGCGCCCCATGTCCGACTCCTTTGTCCACCTGCATTTGCACACCGAGTATTCCACCTTGGACGGGGCGACGCGGACCGACGAGGTGGCTGAGCGAGCGGCGGCCCTGGGGATGCCCGCGGTGGCCATCACCGACCACGGCAACCTCTACGGCGCCATCGAGTTTTATCAGGCGGCGAAAAAAGCCGGGGTCAAACCGATCCTTGGCTGCGAGATCTACCTTGCGCCCGGCTCGCTGCATGAGCGCAAGGACGTCGTCGGGCGCAAGCGCGCGACCCACATGACCCTGCTGGCGAGCAACCTCCAGGGGTGGAAAAACCTCACCAAGCTCGTCACCGTCGGGCACCTTGACGGGATGTACTACGGCAAGCCGCGGGTCGACCGCGAGGCGCTCGCCGAGTTTTCCGACGGGATCATCTGTTTGAGCGGGTGCATGAGCGGGCCGGTCAACGAGTGGATCCGCCTCGACCAGATGGACAAGGCGCGCGAGGAGGTCGCCGCGCTGCGCGACATCTACGGGGCCGGGAACTTCTTCCTCGAGCTGCACGACCACGGGTTGGAGATCCAACAGAAGTGCACCGCCGGCCTGCTAGAGCTGGCGCGTGAGTTCAAGATCCAGCCGGTGGCGGCCAACGACGTGCATTTCCTGAGCCGGGCGGACCACGAGGCGCACGACGTGATGATCTGCATCGGCACCGGGCGCCTGGTGTTGGATGAGAACCGGATGCGCTACTCGCCGGAGGTTTATTTCAAGACCGCCGAGGAGATGCGCTATTTGTTCCGTGATGTCCCCGGAGCCTGCGATGCCACACTCGAGATCGCCGAGCGCTGCGACGTCGAGCTGAAGTTAGACCCGACCAGCTCGGAGAAATACCCGCAGTTTGGCACGCCCGACGGCAGCCCGCGCGAGACGTACTTCCGCGAGCTGTGCTTTGCCGGCCTGGAGAAGCGCTACGGCGTGGAGCGGGCCCAGAGCGATGCGCCGCTGCGCGCGCGGCTCGACTACGAGATCAAGGTCATCAACGACTTGAGCTTCTCAAGCTACTTCCTCATCACGGCCGACTTCATCAACTGGGCGAAGGACAACCGGATTCCCGTCGGGCCGGGCCGCGGATCGGCGGCGGGCTCGCTGGTGGCCTACACGATGGGCATCACCGACATTTGTCCGATCCGCTTTGGCCTTCTGTTTGAGCGCTTCCTCAACCCGGAGCGGGTTAGCCCGCCGGACGTCGACATCGACTTTTGCCAGAGCCGCCGCGTCGAGGTCATCGACTACGTACGCAAAAAATACGGCGAGCGCTGTGTGAGCCACATCATCACCTACGGCACGCTTGGCGCCAAGAGCGTCATCCGCGATGTCGCTCGCGTCATGGGCATCGCCTACAGCGAGGCCGACCGGATCGCCAAGATGATCGAGGCCAAGCCCGGCGTGAAACTCAAAGAGGAGTTCGCCAGCAAGGCCGAGCTGCGCGAGCTCATCGAGTCGAGCACCAGCTATCGCGAGCTGTGGGAATATGCCCTTAAACTTGAAGGTCTTACCCGCAACGTGGGAGTCCACGCCGCGGGCATCGTCATCGGCGACCAAGCGCTCGACGAGCACGTCCCGCTGACCCGCGGCAATGAAGGGGAAGTCGTCACCCAGGCGGACATGGGCGCCATCACCGAGATCGGCCTGCTCAAGATGGACTTCCTGGGGTTGAAGAACCTCACCGTCATCCAGGAGGCCGAGGACCACATCCGCAAGCACACGCCGGGTTTTGACATCCACGACATTGCGTTGGACGACCAGCCGACCTTTGACCTGCTCAACCGCGGCGAGACGATGGGCGTCTTCCAGTTGGAAAGTGGCGGGATGGTCGAGACGTGCCGCAAGTACGACATCCGCAGCATCGACGACATCATCGACCTTATCGCCCTCTATCGGCCCGGCGCGATGCAGTTCATCGACCAGATGATCGAGGTCAAAAAGAGCATCAAGAAGGCCGAGTACGAGCACCCGCTGCTAGAGACGGTGTGCGGAGACACCTTCGGGGTGATGATCTATCAGGAGCAGGTGCAGAACGCGGCCAAGCTTTTGGCCGGCTACACGCTCGGCGGCGCGGACATCCTGCGGCGCATCATGGGCAAGAAGAAGCCCGAGGAGATGGCCCAACAGCGCGACATCTTTGTCAAGGGCTGCGCGGAGACCAACGAGATCAGCGCGCCGCTGGCCAACAAGATTTTCGACAAGATCGCGACCTTTGCCGGCTACGGGTTCAACAAGTCCCATTCGGCCTGCTACGGGCATATTTCCTACTGGACGGCCTACCTGAAGGCCAACCACCCGGTGGAGTTTATGGCGGCCCTGCTGTCCAACGAGATCCACAACACCGACAAGATCGGGGTGTTTGTCGCCGAGTGCCACCGGATGGGCATTGAGATCTTGCCCCCGGATGTGAATGCGGCGTGGCTGCGCTTTGCGCCCGAGAGGATGCCCTCGGGCAATCTGGCGATCCGCTACGGGCTGGCGGCCATCAAGAATGTCGGCAGCGGCGCCATGGAGCAGGCGATCGCCGAGCGCGCCAAGGCGGGACCGTTCACGTCCCTGGACGACTTTTCCAACCGCCTTGACTCGAAGGTGGTCAACAAACGCATCCTGGAAAACCTGGCCAAGGCGGGGGCCATGGACTGGACCGGAGAAACCCGCGCCGGGATGGTCGCGCGGCTTGAGCAGGTGACCGCCTCGGCGAGCTCCGCCCAGCGCGACCGCGCGACCGGCCAGGGAGCGCTGTTTGACACGATGGATTTCCTCGGTGGCGGCGCCGAGGGGAGCTCCCAGGTGGAGAGCGAGCCGGTCGAGGAGTGGACCAAGGAGGCGCGGCTCGAGCATGAGAAGGAGCTGTTGGGGTTCTACGTCACCGGCCATCCGCTGGACAAATTCCGCTCGCTGATCGACTCGGACCGCTATTGCCAGTTAGGCGCGCTCGACGAGCTCGACGTGAAGAACCCGCGTGACCGGTTTGCCTTTGCGGGGATGATCCGGAGCGTTGAGAACAAGATGACAAAATCGGGCAAGGCGTTTGGCGTCTTGGTCTTGGAGGACTTCACCGGGAGCCGCGAGGTGCTCCTGTGGAGCGAAAGCTACCTGCCGGCGCGCGAGGCCGGCTTGTTGGCGCCTGGCCGCGTGATCCGCCTGCGGGCCGCCGTGCAGGTGGACGACCGCACCGAACAGCGCCGGCTAACAGGTTCGGAGGTCAAGGAGCTCAAGCCGGGCAAGTCCAACAGCAGCGGACCGCTCGAGCTAACCCTGTGGCTGGCGCGCAGCGGCGAGCAGGACCTCAAGGCCATCCGCAGCACGTTGGCCGCCCACCCCGGACCCAGCGAGGTGCTGCTGCACTTCCAGAACAGCGCCGGACGCCGCGCCACGGTCACCGCCGGTGAGCGACTCCGGGTCAAGCGCAGCCCGGAGCTTGAAAAGGCCCTCGGCCGCTGGATCGACCTCTAGGCGGAGAGCCGGAAGCGGTGGAGCCGGGAAATTGTTCATATTTAATTGAACAACGCGGCTCCCTCGGCTAGGGTCTGCAGCATGGAACAGAGCGTTCTTGAAACCCCCGGTGAACCGCCCGTCGAGCTGAATGCCTTTGAGCGTCAGGTAGTAGACTTTTTCACCGATGGGGTCCGGCTTGTTGGTCTGCCAAAGTCGATGGGGGAAATTTACGGCCTGTTGTTCATTTCCCAGCGGCCCTTGGCCCTGGATGACCTGGTGAGCCACCTCGGCATCAGCAAGGGCTCGGCAAGCCAGGGCCTGCGCGCACTCAAAACCCTCGGCGCGGTGCGCGAGGCACAATGCGAGCAGGCTGGCCGTCGCACCTACTTCGAGCCCGACCTCGCCCTCAAGCGCCTTGTCGGCGGCTTCATCCGCGAGCAAGTCCGCCCGCACCTCGAGAGCGGCCGCAGCAAGCTTGAGCTCCTGCAGGTGGCCACCAAGGCGGTCGAGATTGCCGAGGAGCGCGAGTTCTATCAGGAGCGGATAGAACGGCTGGAAAATTGGCTGCGCAAAGCCCGGATCATGCTACCGGTAATGCAGAAGATTTTAGGCGAATGATCGAACCCTCTGCGCAATCCCCGGGTCCGCGCTGGTACTGCGTACGAACCCAGACCAAGCGCGAGCACATCGCGGCGAAGAATCTGCGCCAGCTCGAGGAGGTCGCCGTGATTTGCCCGATGCTGCGCTACCGCAAGGCGACACGGCGCGGCAAGATCTGGTGGCGCGAGGCGATGTTCCCGGGCTATGTTTTGGTCAAGTTTGACTTGGCCAGCCATGAGCGGGCGGTGACTTACGCGCAAGGAGTCCGCGGGCTGGTGCGGTTTGGGGCGCTGATCCCGCCAGTACCCGAGGGGTTTGTTGCCCGGCTTGGCGAGGAGCTCACCCGCGGCGAGGACGCGGAAAACGAACTGACGCTCAACCTCATGCCGCGGATTGAGCCGGGCGAGGAGGTTGAGGTTGCCCACGGCCCGCTGCAGGGGATGCGCGGGCTGGTCACCGAGGTGCTGCCCGGGCGTGAGCGCGTGCGGGTTCTCCTCGAGTTCCTTGGCCAGGTTCAACCCATCGAGGTGGACCTTTTTTCGCTGCTGATGCCGCGCCGGCCCTGCCCTTGAGGAGCCCGTGTGGGCCGCGAGATTTGTTCATTTTGGATTGAACTTCCTCGCCATTGGTTACTGGATAGTCACCGCGCCGGGAGGTGGCCGAGTCCTCGGCCAAGATCCCGTGCGAAGTTGCCGCGGCCTTGGTTTTGCATTTGCGCAATCGACCACCGGCGGCAGCGTGTCGGGCCCCCTGGCGATAACAGTTATGAGCAAGCAGAAAACCGCAGTGATCACCGGTGGGGCCGGGTTTGTCGCATCCCACCTGGCCGAGCGCCTGCTAGCCGATGGGCTGCGGGTCATCGCGCTGGATAATTTCATCACCGGCAACGCGCGCAACATCGCCCACTTGGGTACGACGCCGGAGTTTTCCTTCATTGAGCAGGATGTGGCCAAGCCGTTCAGCGTGGTGGGCCCGGTCGACTACGTTTTCCACCTGGCGTCGCCGGCGAGCCCGATTGACTACCTGCAGATTCCGCTCGAGACGCTGGCGGCGGGGTCCTACGCGAGCCACCACTGCCTTGAACTGGCGGAGGCGAAGGGGGCGACATTTCTGTTAGCCTCGACGTCGGAGGTGTATGGGGACCCCGAGGTGCATCCGCAGAAGGAGAGCTACTGGGGGAACGTGAACTCGATTGGGCCGCGGAGTTGTTATGACGAGGCGAAGCGCTACGCGGAGGCGGTGACGATGGCCTACCTGCGCGCGAAGCAGGTCGACACGCGGATCGTGAGGATTTTTAACACGTATGGACCGCGGATGCGGCTTGACGACGGGCGAGTGGTGCCGGCGTTCATCGGGCAGGTATTGCGCGGCGAGCCGATGACGATTTTTGGTGATGGCTCACAGACCCGGAGTTTCTGCTATGTGTCGGATCTGGTGGAAGGGATCTGGCGGTTGGCGCGCAGCGGGTTCCACGAGCCAGTCAACCTAGGCAACCCGCATGAGATGAGCATCCGCGACTTCGGCGTGGCGATTGCCAAGAAGCTCGGAGTGGAGCCAAGCTTCAGTGAGCTGCCCTTGCCCGAGGACGATCCGAAGGTGCGCAAGCCGGACATCACGCGGGCCCAGACGCTGCTTGGCTGGGAACCGGCGGTTGGCTTTGACACGGGCATCAGCGCCACGATTGACTACTTCGCCGAAGTGGTGCGGGGCGAATTGGCCTGTGCTTGAGCTTTGAGAATTCACATGTCTGCCCGAACAAAACTACTCATCACCGGCCCGCGAGGGATGGTTGGCTCGGCGCTCATCCGCGCGGCGGAGGCGGCGGGAAGCTTCGACCTGTTGACGCCGGACCGGCGGGCGCTGGACCTGCTAGATCAGGCGGCCGTCGCCGGTTACCTCCAGCGGGAGCGGCCGGAGGTGCTCGTGATAGCCGCGGCGAAGGTGGGCGGGATCCACGCGAACAACACGTTTCCCGCGGAGTTTCTCTACGAGAACCTCATGATCGCGGCCAACCTGGTGCACGGAGCGTACCGTGCGGGGGTGGGGCGGGTGTTGTTCTTGGGGAGCTCATGCATCTATCCAAAGTTCGCGCCCCAGCCGATGCCCGAGGACTGCCTGCTGACCAGTGAGCTTGAGCCAACCAACGAGGCCTACGCGGTGGCCAAGATCGCCGGCCTGAAATTGTGCCAGTACTACCGCAAGCAGTACGGAGTGGCCTACCACTCGGCAATGCCAACCAACCTCTACGGGCCGGGCGACAACTACCACGCGGAGAACTCGCATGTGATTCCCGCGATGATCCGGCGCTTCCATGAGGCCAGGGAGCGCGGTGACGCGAGCGTGGCCATCTGGGGCAGCGGGACGCCACGGCGCGAGTTCCTGCACGTCGACGACCTCGCGGCGGCCTGCCTGCACCTGCTGGGGCTGGCGGACCCGCCTGACTGGGTGAACGTCGGAACTGGCGAGGACATCACCATCCGCGAGCTCGCCGAACGCGTTGCCCAAACCGTCGGGTTCACCGGCGCGATCACCACCGATGCGTCAAAGCCCGACGGGACGCCGCGCAAGCTGTTGGACATCGGGCGCATCAAGGCGACCGGCTGGACGCCGCGGATTGGCCTGGCCGAAGGGCTAGCCGCGGCCTATCAGGATTTCATGGCCACGCTGGGCACCGCCACGGCCCGGCTCTAACGCCAGCAGGCGCGCGACGATGGAAGCCCGTAGTGTTAGAACCGTGACCCAGGCGCTCAACGAGGCGGGGGTGCGGTATTATTTTGTGGGCGGCTTTGCGGTCAACGCGCACGGGTACGTGCGGATGACGCGGGATCTCGACTTGGTCATCGCGTTGGAGCGTGGGAACTTGCTGCGCGGGATTGAAGCGTTGGCGGCCCACGGCTACCAGATGGCGATTCCGGCGACGGCGGAGGAGTTTGCCGACGCGGAGACGCGCGAGCGCTGGCGCAAGGAAAAGGGCATGTTGGTGTTGAAGCTCTGGAGTGATGCCCATCAGCGCACGCCGATTGACGTGCTCACCTACGAGCCCTTCGATTTTGATCTCGAGGGCCCGCGCGGGATGCTCATGGAGGTGGCCCCTGGGGTGGCCGCGCCGATTGTCTCGCTCGAGACGCTCATCGCGATGAAGAGGCACGCCGGGCGCCCGCACGACTTGATTGACATTGAGGAACTTACCCGCATCGCATGAAGCCGTTTCCGACCTATGCCCCGGACTGGCGATGGGGGACGGCCGAGGGGAGCCGTGAGTTTGACCGCCAAGTCGACCGCGCCATGACGCTGGCGGACAAGATCCAATGGCTTGAAGAGGCCGAAACGCTTGTGCTTATGATGCACCTGCAGCGGCGCCCGGCGGGGGCGCCAGACGCGTCAAACGCGAAGACTTTCTGACCACCACTATGAAACGCGCCCTTATCACCGGTATCACCGGCCAAGACGGATCCTATCTCGCCGAGCTGCTTTTGGAAAAAGGCTACGAGGTCCACGGCATCAAACGCCGGGCATCGATGTTCAACACCCAACGGGTAGACCACATCTATGAGGATCCGCATGTCGAGCATGCGCGTTTCCGCCTGCACTACGGGGATCTATCAGACACGTCGAACCTGACGCGCATCATCGCGGAGACCCAGCCCGACGAGGTGTACAACTTGGGTGCGCAGTCGCACGTGGCGGTGTCCTTCGAGGCGCCGGAGTACACGGCGGATGTCGACGGGATGGGCACGCTGCGGCTGCTTGAGGCAATCCGCTTCCTCGGGATGGAGAAGAAGACGCGCTTTTATCAGGCGTCGACGTCCGAGCTTTACGGGCTGGTGCAGGAGATTCCGCAGCGCGAGACGACACCGTTCCACCCGCGCTCGCCATACGCGGTGGCCAAGATGTACGCGTACTGGATCACGGTGAACTACCGTGAGGCGTACGGGATGTACGCGTGCAACGGGATCTTGTTCAACCACGAGTCGCCGCGGCGGGGCGAGACGTTCGTGACGCGCAAGATCACGCGCGGCTTAGCGAACATCGCGCAGGGATTGGAAAGCTGCCTGTTCCTGGGCAACATGGATGCGCTGCGCGACTGGGGCCACGCCAAGGACTACGTGCGCATGCAGTGGATGATGCTCCAACAGGACAAGCCGGATGACTTTGTCATCGCCACGGGCAAACAGATTTCCGTGCGCGAGTTTGTGCGCATGTCTGCGCGGTTTGCCGGCATCGAACTGGAGTTCTCCGGTGTCGGCACCGGCGAGATCGCCACGGTGGCCAGTGTGGACGCGGAGAAGGCGCCCGCGGTGGCGGTGGGTGATGTGGTGGTGCGCATTGACCCGCGCTACTTCCGTCCGGCGGAGGTCGAGACCCTGCTGGGTGATCCAACCAAGGCCAAGGAGCTGCTAGGCTGGGTGCCCGAGATCAGCGTAGAGGAAATGTGCGAGGAGATGGTGGCCCACGACATGGACAGCGCCAAGCGCCACGCGCTGCTAAAGGCGCATGGCCACCACATCTCGGTAGCCAAGGAGTGACACGCGTCGAGGCGCCCGCAGGACGGTTTGCTACCGTGGCTCGGTGGACCTGAATTTTCCGCTCCACAGTGCAAAACGTACCCGTCATTGGCCTGCCTGTGGCTGTGGGGGACTACGCCGCGGCGGTGGCGTGGTGCCTGAGCAAAGCGCGGGCGGGCGACCGGGCGTACGCGGTGGCCGCGGCCAACACGCACGTGGCAGCCTTGGCGCGCAGTGACGCGGCCTTCGCGGCGAGCATGGCGCAGTTTGACTTGATCTGTGCGGACGGCATGCCGCTGGTGTGGGCGATCAACGCGACGCTGCCGGCGCCGCGGCGCATGCGCGACCGGGTGTACGGGCCGACCTTGATGCTGCGCGTGCTGGAGGCGGCAAGCGCGGAGAGCGGAGGCCGGCACTTTCTGCTAGGCGGGACGCCTGCGATGTTGGGGAAGCTGCGCGCCAAGTTAGGCGAGAGGTTTCCCGCGACGTGCATCGTGGGAGCCTATGCGCCGCCGTTTGGCGAGTGGCCGGCGGACGAGTTTGAGCGCATCCGCGGGCAACTCGAGAGCAGCGGAGCGAACTTCGTCTGGGTGGGTCTTGGCTGTCCAAAGCAGGAGCACTGGATTGCGCGGCACAAGGCCCAGCTGCCCGCGGCCGTTTACTTCGGGATTGGCGCGGCCTTTGCCTTTCATGCCGGCGAACTCGCGCAGGCGCCAGCGGTCATGCAGCGCCTCGGGCTTGAGTGGGCCTTCCGGCTTGCGCGCGAGCCGCGGCGGCTGCTGCGCCGGTACCTGACGTTCAACTCGTTGTTTCTCTACCACGTAGTCCGCGAGCGGATGCGCGATTGAGATTTCCGCGCGCCTCGGCGAGAGTTGGCCGCGGCGGCCGGCTAAGCCGCCCGATAGTCCCTGAAGCCCCCTCCGCCCGCCGAAAAAAACCTCCATGCCAGCCCACATCCACCCCGAGTTCCACCGGTTTCTGAACCGCTTCGACAAGGAGCGCCTGCTCAAGCAGCGCGGCGCCGTGGTCTGGCTCTGCGGCCTGTCGGGCTCTGGAAAGTCAACCATTGCCAACGAGGCCGAGCGCGTCCTCCACCAGCAGGGGCGCATGACGACCATCCTGGATGGCGACAACCTGCGCACCGGCCTGAACGCCAACCTCGGGTTTTCCGACATCGAGCGCCTCGAGAACGTCCGCCGCGCCGCGGAGGTCGCCAAGCTTTTCGTCGACCAGGGAGTCATCACCTTTGTCTCGCTCATCACCCCGCACGGCGTCCTGCGCGACCTCGCACGCGGCATCCTCGGATCCGACCTGCTGGAAGTCTACGTCAAGGCAAGCTTCCAGACCTGTGCCGTGCGCGACGTCAAAGGCCTCTACGCCAAGGCACGCGCCGGGGAAATCGCCGACTTCACCGGCAAGGACAGCCCCTTTGAGGAACCCCTGCACGCCGACCTCGTCCTCAACACGGAAACCCTCAGCCTCTCGGACTGCGTCATCGAGCTCGTCGAGGCCCTCCAGCAACGCATCGAGCCGGCTTGAGCATAAACTAGAATCCCTTGCCCGGGCGAAAACATTAGTAACCTGCCCAACAAGGTAATTATTACTTGCGGGGCGCGCCATTTCCGTTAGGTTGCGCCGCGCCGGGCAGCGGCGAGGGTGGCTGCGCAGGGCGCCACCACGGCGCGCGCACGGCGAGCAGCAAGAACCTAATCGCCTTCGAGATTTTCATTCCGAGCACTTTTCCCCATGGCCGACTACCAGCTTTCCCACCTTGACCAGTTAGAGGCCGAGGCGATTTTCATTTTGCGTGAGACCGCGGCGCAGTTTCAGAACGCGGCGTTGTTGTTTTCCGGCGGGAAGGACTCGATCGTGATGGCGCATTTGGCGCGCAAGGCGTTCTGGCCGGCGAAATTGCCGTTTCCGCTGCTGCACGTCGACACGGGCCACAACTTTCCCGAGACAATCGAGTACCGCGACCGCTACGCGGAGGACCTCGGAGCGCGCCTGGTGATCGGCTCGGTCCAACAGTCCATCGACGACGGGCGGGTGGCCGAGGAAAAGGGACTGGATGCGTCGCGCAACCGGCTGCAGACCGTAACGTTGTTAGACACCATCGAGCAGCACCAGTTTGACGCGTGCCTGGGTGGCGGCAGGCGCGACGAGGAGAAGGCGCGGGCGAAGGAGCGGTTTTTCTCCCACCGGGATGATTTTGGCCAGTGGGACCCGAAGAACCAGCGGCCCGAGCTGTGGAACCTGTTCAACGGGCGGCGCCACCAGGGCGAGCACTTTCGGATTTTCCCGCTGTCTAACTTCACCGAGATGGACGTGTGGATGTACATGCAGCGCGAGGAGATCGTGCTGCCGAGCCTGTACTACGCGCATGAGCGCGAGGTGGTGGTGCGCAACGGGGTGATTTTGGCGGTGAGTGAGTTTGTCGAGCCGCGGGCCGGCGAGGTGGTCGAAACCCGCTGGATCCGTTTCCGCACGATGGGCGACGCGACCATCACCGGGGCGATCGAAAGCCGCGCTGACACCATGGAGAGCATCATCGAGGAGGTGGCCGCCGCGCGCCAGACCGAACGCGGTAACCGCACCGACGACAAGCGCTCGGAGACGTCGATGGAAGATCGGAAAAAGGAGGGATATTTTTAGGGAGTCGAAGGTCTGAAAGTCAAAAAAGTCGAAGGTCGTGAATGCGGGACATTATGAAGGCGGAAAGATTTGAAGATTTGAGGATTTGGCAGAGTGCAAGACTCCAGGCAGCGCGGCTCTATGGCGTGTTTGGAGTGGGCACCCCTGCGGCGAAAGATTTCGGATTTCGGGACCAGATTCAGCGCTGCGCCGTTTCGGTGATGAACAACATCGCTGAAGGATTTGAACGCCAATCCGATCCGGACTTTGCACGCTTTCTCAACATCGCCAAGGGGTCCAACGGCGAGGTGCGCAGCATGCTGTTTCTAGCAGAGGACCTTTCCTCTATTGATGCTCCGACAGCTACGGGAATGCGCCATCGAAGCGAGGACCTCAGCCGTGGAATCCAGACTCTCTCCAGCTATCTCCGGCACTAGCCGCTCCCCACTTTCAGACCTTAAGACCTTAAGACTTTCAGACTTTCGACTCATCCCTCTCATGGATCTTCTTCGCTTTACCACTGCCGGCTCGGTTGACGACGGCAAATCGACGCTTATCGGCCGCTTGTTGTACGACTCGAAATCGATTTTCGAGGACCAGTTAGAGGCGATCGAGGAGAGCTCGCGCAAGCGCGGGGACGAGCATGTGAACCTCGCCCTGCTGACGGATGGGTTGAAGGCAGAGCGCGAGCAGGGGATCACCATTGACGTGGCGTACCGATATTTTGCGACGCCGAAGCGGAAGTTCATCATCGCGGACACGCCGGGGCACATCCAGTACACGCGCAACATGGTCACGGGTGCCTCGACGGCGAACCTGGCGATCATCCTGATTGACGCGCGCAAGGGGGTGATTGAGCAGACAAAGCGCCACTCGTTCATCGCGAACCTCCTGCGTATCCAGCACGTGATCCTCGCGGTGAACAAGATGGACTTGGTCGATTACGACGAGGCGATCTACAATGGGATTTTGCGCGACTACGAGGCGTTCGCCTCGCGCCTGGACAACATTGTGGACATCACCGCGATCCCGATCTCCGCGCTCAACGGGGACAACGTGGTGGACCGTTCGCAGAACATGCCGTGGTATCAGGGCCCGTCGCTGCTCTACCACTTGGAGAACGTGTACATCGGGGGCGAGGAAAACCACGTCGAGGCGCGCTTCCCGGTGCAGTGGGTGATCCGTCCGCAGAGCGATGAGTGGCACGACTTCCGCGGCTACGCGGGGCGTGTGGCCGGTGGGGTTTTCAAGCCGGGCGATGAAGTGACGGTGCTGCCGTCAGGCTTCACGACGCGCATCAAGGAGATCCACGCGGACAGCAAGACGCTGGCAGAAGCGTTTGCCCCGCAGTCGGTGTGCATGACCCTGGAGAACGAAATCGACATCTCGCGCGGCGACATGTTGGTCAAGGCGAACAACCCGCCGCGGGTTGGCCAGGACGTTGAGGCAATGATTTGTTGGTTCTCGCAGAAACCGATGCCGGCGAAGGCGAAGCTGCTAGTCCGGCACACCACGCGCGACACCAAGGCGATCATCCAAGACCTCAAGTACCGTGTGGACATCAACACGCTGCACAAGGTGGAGGCGGTGGAGACGTTGGAGATGAATGAGATTGGCCGCATCACGCTGCGCACCGCGGCGCCGCTGATTCATGATTCATACCGCCGCAACCGGAGCACCGGCTCGTTCATCCTGGTGGATCCAGGGACGAACGAAACGGTGGCCGCGGGGATGATTATTTGAGGACCGCGGCGCTAGGCGCGGCTGCTGCGGGAAGCTAAGTGCTACCCTTTCCGCCGTTGATCCATTCACGCCGTTGAGCCAGTCAATCTGGCTCGGCCCTATTTTTCGCTGGCCTCAGATCAACCGTAGCTTCAGACCGCAATGAAATCCCTGAGCGAGCACTTAAAGCTCTATCTGAGAACCGTCCTTGCCTGTGCGGGCGCATTTCCCACCAAGCTCACGGCCCAAGAACGAGTGGCGGAGCTAATTTCCAGGCTTTCCCCAGTGATTGCCCCCAAGGAGTTGATCCGGCTTGGCCCCAATGGTGATGGGGGTTATTTGCTGCCGGATGATCTCGATGGGGTTCACGCGTGTTTTTCGCCGGGAGTCAGCTTGATATCGGGGTTTGAGAGAGATTGCGCAGAGCGCGGGATGAAGGTTTTTCTGGCGGATGGATCTGTTGAGGGCCCGGCAGAAAAGCATGATCTTTTTAAGTTCACGAAAAAGTTCATCGGGGTCACCGCCAACGCTGAGTTTGTGACTTTAGACCAGTGGGTTGCTGACTCTGTGGCGGATTCCAGCGCTGACCTGTTGTTGCAGATGGATATCGAGGGCTATGAGTATGAGGTGCTATTGTCGGCCTCCCAGAGCCTAATGAATAGGTGTAGGATCATTGTGGCGGAATTCCACTCGCTCGAGTTACTGTGGAGCGAGCCGTTCTTCAACTTAGCTGGTCGGGTGTTTGACAAGATTTTGCAAAGCCACTCGTGTGTGCACCTGCATCCGAACAACCACCACGGATCAGTCAAACGGGGAGGGATCGAAATCCCACGGATCATGGAGTTCACCTTTCTGCGCAACGACCGCATGGGGCCGAGGCGGCAGCAAGCAATCTTTCCCCATCCCCTTGACTGCGATAACACAGACAACGCTACGGTTGTGCTGCCAAAATGCTGGTACTCCGCGGTTTAATGTCGCCGCCGGCCTGGCAGCCACGGTTGATGACGCGCGGCGAGTGACAGCCGAGCGGCCAAGAAGCTCATTAAAATGAAAAGCGCGCTTATTTCCGGGATCACCGGCCAAGACGGATCGTATCTAGCTGAGCTGCTGCTGGCCAAGGGCTACGCGGTGCACGGGCTGGTCCGGCGCGCGAGCCAGTTCAACCGCGGGCGGATTGAGCATTTGCGCGCAGACGGGCGCGCGCTGGAGCTCCATTATGCGGACCTGCACGACCAGACGACGCTGCGGCGGGTTTTTACGCGGGTGCAGCCGGACGAATTCTACCACTTGGCGGGGCAGTCGCATGTGGGGTTGAGTTTTGAGATTCCGGAGTCGACGGTGGCGGAGACGGCGATAGCGACGCTGTCGTTGTTGGAGATTTGCCGGGATTTGGGGAAGGCGCCGCGTTTTTTCCATGCGGCGTCGTCGGAGATTTTCGGGGTGCCGGAGAATTTTCCGCAGGATGAGGAGACGGCGTTGCGGCCGGTGAATCCGTATGGCTGCGCGAAGGCATTTGCGGCGAACTTGTGCCGGGTGTACCGCGAGGCGCATGGGATGTATGTGGTCAATGGGATCATGTATAACCACGAGTCGCCACGGCGTGGTGAGAGCTTTGTGACGCGCAAGATCGCGGCGGCGGCGGCAAGGATTGCGGGTGGATCGGCAGAGGTTTTAGAGCTGGGGAACCTGGATTCGGAGCGGGACTGGGGGTATGCGCCGGAGTATGTGGCGGGCATGTGGGCAGGCCTGCAACAGGAGCGTGCGGAGGATTATGTTTTCGCCACCGGGCAGCTGACGACGGTGCGGGAATTTGCCATCGCAGCCTTTGAGGCGGCAGGGATCACCTTGGAGTTTGCCGGCGCGGGGCTGGCGGAGACGGCGCGGGATGCGGCAAGCGGGCGGACGGTGCTGACGGTCAATCCAGGGTTTTTCCGGCGGATTGACAGCCACCGCTTGGTGGGCAATCCGGCGAAGGCCAAGGCGGTTCTCGGCTGGGAGGCAAGCGTCGCCGGCATGGAGGTGGCGCGTAAACTCACCCGCGCATTTATCGCCTGAGGGCGGAAAAGCTATGAAAGCGGTCATACTAGCAGGCGGACTGGGAACGCGTTTGGCGGAGGAGACTTCGCTCAAGCCGAAGCCGATGGTGGAGATCGGCGGGCGGCCGATCCTGTGGCATATTCTCAAGATTTACAGCGCGCACGGGATTCAGGACTTTATCATTTGTGCGGGCTACAAGGGGTATTTGATCAAGGAATACTTCGCGAACTACTTCATGCACATGTCGGACGTGACCTTCGACATCCGCAACAACAGCATGGAGGTGCATCAGAAGAATGCCGAGCCGTGGCGGGTGACGGTGGTGGATACCGGTGAGGAGACGATGACCGGCGGCCGGCTCAAGCGGGTGGCCAGCTATTTGGATGACGGGCCATTTTGCTTCACGTATGGCGACGGTGTGGCCGACATCGATATCAGCGCGCTCGTTGCCCACCACCGGGCGCGAGGAAAGCTTGCCACGCTCACCGCGGTCCAGCCGCCGGGGCGCTACGGGGCGCTGGCCCTGAGCGACGAAGGACTGGTGGAGAATTTCCAGGAAAAGCCCGAGGGCGACGGCGCGTGGATCAACGGTGGGTTCTTCGTCTTAGAGCGTGAGGCGCTTGGGTACATCACCGGGGGGGACGAAATGACCTGGGAGCGCGAGCCGCTGCAGGCGCTCGCCGCCGCCAAGCAACTCGCCGCGTGGAAACACCGCGGGTTCTGGCGCCCGATGGACACCCTCAGGGACAAAATTGTCCTTGATGACGCATGGGCCGCGGGCAAGGCGCCGTGGAAAACCTGGTAGGCCGATGGCGATGATAGAAACAGCATTCAAGCGCAAGCGGGTCTTGGTCACCGGGCATACGGGTTTCAAGGGCAGCTGGTTGTGCGAGTGGTTGGCGGTCCTCGGGGCGGACGTCCACGGCTACGCGCAGGACCCCGAGCCATGGCAGACGCTGTTCGGCGAGCTTGGGCTGGCGGACCGGCTGGCGTCCGACGAGCGGGGCGACTTGGCCGAGCGGGAGCGGCTTGAGCGGTTGATCAGCGAGTTGGAGCCGGATTTTGTGTTTCACCTCGCGGCGCAACCGCTGGTGAGGCGGTCGTATGAAAGGCCGGTTGAGACCTTTGCCACCAACGTGATGGGCAGCGTGCACGTGCTCGAGGCGCTGCGCCGCGCAGGATCGCGCTGCATTGCCGTGATGGTCACCACGGACAAGTGCTATGAGAACCGCGAGTGGCTGCACGGCTATCGCGAGGAGGACCCGCTGGGTGGCCATGATCCATACAGCGCAAGCAAGGGGGCGGCGGAAATTGCCATTGCCTCGTACCGCGCGGCGTATTTTTCCGCGGTGGATTCGCCGGTGCTGGTGGCCAGTGCGCGAGCCGGGAATGTCATCGGTGGTGGCGATTGGGCGCCGGACCGGATCGTGCCGGATTGTTTTCGCGCGCTGCAGCGCGGCGAGGCGGTGGCGGTGCGCAACCCCACGGCGACCCGTCCATGGCAGCATGTGCTTGAGCCGCTGTGCGGTTACCTCACGCTTGCGGCGCGCCTCGCGGAGGTGCGCGATGCGCCACGGCGCGAGCTGCCGCCATTGAGCGCCTTGACGGGAGCGTTCAATTTTGGCCCGGCGCTGGCGTCCAACCGCACGGTGGCGCAGCTGGTTGAGGAGATCCTCAAGCACACCGGCGGCGAATGGGTGAACGCTGCCGAGGCGGGGGCGCACCACGAGGCAGGAAAACTTAACCTGGCGACCGACAAGGCGTGGCACTTGCTCGGTTGGCAATCGGTGTGGGATTTTGCCACCACCGTCGAGGAACTGTGTGCCGGCTATCGCGCGGGTGAGGATGGCGCGGAGGTGACGCGCCGCCAGATCGCGGCCTACACTGCTGCGGCCAAGCGGAGCTAAGGGTATGGAATTAATTTCGACTGATCTTCCCGGTTTG
This sequence comes from Akkermansiaceae bacterium, assembly GCA_044373535.1. GTDB lineage: Bacteria > Verrucomicrobiota > Verrucomicrobiia > Verrucomicrobiales > Akkermansiaceae > JBILQA01. The sequence goes on from JBILQA010000001.1 coordinate 21,054, forward strand.
ATGATCTGTGAGCCGCGGGTGTTTACGGATGCGCGCGGAGAATTCGTGAAAACCTTCCATGAGCCGACATTTCGCGAGCGTGGTTGTGAGTTTGAGCAAAAGGAGGCGATGTATTCACTTTCCAAGCGCGGGGTGGTGCGTGGAATGCATTTCCAATCGCCGCCGGCAGAGCACGCGAAGCTTGTTTATTGTCTGGCAGGAAGCATCACGGACGTGGTGGTGGACATCCGCCGGGGATCGCCAACGTACGGGAAATTCCACGCGGAGTTGCTGAGCGCTGAGAACCACCGCGGGCTGTTCATTCCTGTGGGATTCGCCCACGGATTCATCGCGATGGAGGATCACTCATTGGTTTCCTATGGCTCGTCCTGTGCCTACGCGCCGGAGAACGATCTGGGGATCCGCTGGGACAGCATCGGCTACGCTTGGCCGCTGGTCGGCGCGGCGCCGGAGGTGAGCGCGCGGGACGGGGAGCATCCGCGGCTGGCGGACTTTGCCAGCCCGTTTGAGTTCGGCGGCTAGACGATCATGCATCTCTTCATCACAGGGGCATCGGGATTCATTGGATCCCACTGCGTCAATCAGGCACTGCAGGCTGGCCATCAGGTGACAGCCTTGCGCCGCAACGCGCAGTCATCGCCGCGCATTCCTTTGCGCGACGGCGCCGTCTGGCTTGAGCGGCCGCTCGATGAGCTCACGGCGGAAGATTTCCGCGGCATCGATGCGGTGATCCATTTGGCGGCGCACACGCCGAATGTCCCGTACGACACGCTGGAGAACTGCCTGTATTGGAATCTCACCGCCTCGCTGGCGATGGCCCGCGCGGCGGCCCGCGCCGGGGTGGGCCAGTTTGTCATCGCGGGAAGTTGCTTTGAATACGGGACGAGCGGCGAGCGCTACGAGTTCATTCCCGCCGACGCGGCGCTTGAGCCGACCGGCGCCTATCCCGCATCCAAGGCGGCGGCGTGGATCGCCCTGCGCCAGTTCACCGCCGAGGCTGGAGTGAGCGCGTCCTACCACCGGATTTTCCAGGTTTTCGGGGAGGGCGAGGCGGCGGGCCGGTTGTGGCCATCGCTGCGCGCGGCAGCGGTGAGAGGGGAGGACTTCCCTCTCACGGCGGGCGAGCAGATCCGAGATTTCATTCCGGTGGAGGAGGTTGCTGCGGCGCTCCTAGCCGCGGCACAAAACCCGCCCGCACCGGGGACTCTGGTGACAAGCAACCTCGGCACCGGCATCCCGCTATCCTTGAAGGAATTTGCCCAGTCATGTTGGCGCTCATGGGGTGCCACCGGAAACCTGTTGCTTGGCGCGGTGCCTTACCGCGCCGGCGAGGTGATGCGCTACGTCCCGAGACTTTCCATGCCCAATTCAGATTGAAATGAAAATCACCATTGATACCGAAAACCGGACCTTGGAAACCGAAGTCGACGGCAAGACCGAGGCGATCGCGCTCTATTCGAAGCGCGCGTTTGAGATTGTCTCCGACGCTTGGCTGAAACTTGGCTGGGACCAAAAGTACATTTACACGTTTTCCTGGATGGGGCGTCCCATCATCCAGCTGCCCGAGGACCTCGTCCGGATGCAGGAGGTCATTTACCAAGTGAAGCCGACGCTCATCATCGAGACCGGCGTGGCGCATGGTGGGTCCTTGGTCTTTTACGCCTCGCTGCTTAAGGGCATGGGCAGTGCCGGCCGGGTCATCGGCATCGACATTGAAATCCGCCCGCACAACCGCAGCGCCATCGAAGCCCACGAACTTTTTCCGGCCATCACGTTGATTGAAGGCAGCTCGGTGGCGCCTGAACTCGTCGCCGAAGTTCGCCGCCACGTGACGCCTGATGACCGGGTGCTGGTGATCCTCGACAGCAACCACACCAAGGCCCACGTCGCCGCGGAGCTCGAGGCCTACCACTCGCTGGTTTCACCCGGCTCGTACATCGTGGCCACAGACGGCAGCATGGAGGTGCTCCATGATGTACCGCGCGGAACCCCCGGCTGGATCATGGACAACCCGGCGGCAGCCGCCCGCGACTTTGCCGCCGCACATCCGGAGTTTGTCATCGAGCAACCCGCTTGGCCATTCAACGAGAGCGAGCTCAGTGCCAACATCACTCACTGGCCGGACGCCTGGCTTAAACGCCGCGGCTAGAGGGCGCTTTGGTTCATTATCCAATCAAGATGTCCGCCGTCACCGGAAAGAACGCCATTGCCAACGTGCTCGGCAATTTCGCCGGGCCCCTAGTGGGCCTGGTGATGACTCCGTTCTATCTCCGTATCATTGGACTTGAGGGACTCGGCCTTATCGGCCTGATGGCCATTGTCACCACCACGCTGCAAGTCTTTGTTTCCGGCGCCAGTAAGTCCTACCAGCGCGATGTTTCCCTAGTGCATTCAAGCGCGCCGGAGAATCTAACAGGATTGACGCGCGGCGCCCTGATGGCCTTCGCCAGCCTGGGATTGTTTCTCGCGCTGCTTGTTTGGGTGGGAGGCCACAGCCAGTTGGAGAGTTTGGTGGCAAAAACCAATTTTGCGCCGGAGATTTTGGCGCGAACCCTCGGTTTCATCGCCGTTCTTCTGGCGCTGGGGATATTCAACGGAGCGCTCAACGCGACCCTACTGGCCCTGCGCGATCAAGTGTGGCCAACGGTTTTTGGGGTGGCCACCATGGTAACGACCGCGGCGGTGAACTGGATGGTGTTGTCGCGCATTCCGCGAGTGGATCTTTTCTATTTGGTTCATTTTGGCGGAGCGCTCGGGTTGTGTGTGTGCCTATGTCTGCGAGCGCGGATGATTCTGGCGCGCCGGTCGGAGGGCGTTAAATCGCTGTCGATACGGGAGGCGTGGCGCGACCGCCTTGCGCAAAGCGGCCGGCTGTCGCTGGTCCTCATCATTCACGAGGGGCTTGGAACCTTGATCACGCAAATCGATCGGATGCTTGTAACCAGCCGCCTCCCACTGCTGGCGCTGGGCACTTACAATCTGGGCGCCAATCCGGCGCGTATGACGTCGATTTTCACCAACGCGATCAATTGGGTAAGCTTTCCGGAATTCTGTCGCCTCACGAGGGACGAGCGTGGAAGGCGAGTAACGGGTGAGTATTTGGGGCGAGTGACTTTTCTCATGGTCCTGCTGTTTGGCGCGGGCATGATCGTGCTGGTTCCTGCTGCCGGGGCGCTGCTGGATCTGTGGTTGGGGCATGCGAATGTGCCGAGCGGCGCGGCGAGTTGCTTGGTCCTGCTGGCGGCGGGCAATTTTCTTCTGGCGATCGCCGGACCGGCGTACAATTTGACGGTGGCGTTTGGTCGAGTGAGCTATGGCATCACGAAAAACGTGATTGCCTTGGTCGTATTACCCCCACTTGGCTACGTGCTGATCGAGCGTTGGGGTCTTGCTGGCGCAGCGATGGTGCCGGTTTGTTACGCCTGCCTGTGCATCGGAGTGTGCGCCACGGTGGCCTATTCGCGCCATGCCGAGCTCGGCGCCGCCTCGCGCTGGTTAATTGCCTCGGGCACGTGTCTGGTGGTCGCCGGAATAGTGGCGTGGGCGCTGGAATCGTTGCCTGTGAGGGGAGTCAATTTGATCGTGCTGGCCTCAGGCAGCGCGCTGGCATTCGTAGCGATGTTTCTCCTCGGGTGCTTTGGCCGGAACCCGCGAAAATGGTTTTTGGTTCTCGAGCTCGCTGAGCAAAGCGAGCACGGAGAGAATGCCGAGGCGTTTGCCGGATCGGCGCGCTGAGAGCGCTGGCGCCCACCTTGTCCCGCAGTGAAATGAAGCTTTCTGTCGTGATTCCAACCCGTGAGCGGGCCGGCTTGCTGAGGCACTGCCTGGAGACGTGCGTGGCAGAAGATTACGCGGATGCGGAATTTCTCGTCAGTGACAATGCCAGCACGGATGAGACGCGGGCAATCGTGGCACAATTTCAGCGCCGGGATTCACGCGTGCGCTATGTGAACCCTGGGAAGCGTTTGGGAATGTCCGAGCATTGGCAGTTCGCGATTCCGCAGGCGACGGGCGACTACATCATGGTGATAGGCGACGATGATGGCCTTCTTCCCGGGGGCCTCGGGAGAGCTGCGCAGATGGCCGCCGCCTTTCCAACCGCGGAAGCGCTCCACTGGCCACTGCACATTTTCTACTACCCGGGGCTGCCCGACGCTGCGCTGCGCGGCCGCTGGAATGCCTGTGGCGGATCATGGATGCAGCTGCGCGCCAGCGGTGACCTTTTCGCTGGCTTCCTTGCGGGGGAAATCGCCTACGCTGAGCTACCGGGAATCTATTACGGATTTGTGCGGCGTGACGCGTGCGAGGCAGCGATGCGCTGCGGGATCAACGGGCTGGCGCCGGATGTATTCATCGCCACGTTTTTGGCGGCGACGACGGCAAGCATTGTGTTTGCTCCGCGGCCAGTGGCGATGGCGGGGGTTTCCTCAGCCAGCAATGGCTTCACCACCTTGCATCCGCGTGGGGACAAGAGTCGGGCGGGGCTGCTCCGAGAGGAAAGCGCGATTAGCGCCATCCAGCCGATCGCCGAACTGTCGATGCCCGTGGACGCTTCCATCGGCCTGCTGCAGATCGATGCCTTGGTGAAACTGCGCGCGCAAGGGTTCATCGCACACGACACAGCGATCCCATGGGCGGCCCACGTCGCGAACGTTACCAATGAGATGAGGAGCAAGGTGGCGCCCGCTGCCATGATCCAGCTCGGCGCCGAACTCGATGGCTTGCTGACCAAACTCGAAGCACTTGAGACCGTCAGGCCGGCCCAGAATGCCCACCCCGCAAGCGCGTGCTGGCAGCAGGCGAAGTTTCTCACTGGAAGAGCTCCCCAAGAGGTCAGCGACATCAAGATGGGCACCGAGCTCGTTGGCCGCAAGCTGGCTGACCTTGGACTGAAGAGGGATGCTTGGCTTGAGCGCTTTGCTGTGAATTTAGAACGCAGGTTTCTGCACGGCCGGCATGAACGATTGGCCCTCGAGGTTGCCTTGGCGTTGCGGATTTTTGGTTGTGGGCTCATCTACCTCTGTGCGGCCGACGAGGATGAATCCGGCCTGCGCTTTGTGAAGCTCCCGCAGCCGGCGCGCGGGCGCTTCCAGCAGGCGCTGCGCTGCGCGCTGGGATATTATTTTGTGCGGATAATCGAGGATCATTCAGCGTCGGCGCTTCTTGATCGGCTTTGTCGAGTGGCGGCACCGGCGGATGAGGACCTCCGTGCTCGGCTGGAGTTTTTGATGCGGCGGCAGCGCCCTTGGTGGTCGCATCGCGTGCTCTGGCGCAAGGCGGTGGGTTTTGCCACCCGGATGATTCCCTAACATAGGCAGGCACCTGATGGTTGGAACGCGAGACAAACTAGCGGAACCCGCATTGCCGCGGGTGCTGATGAACCTCTTCCCACTGGGCGCGGGTTCGCGCACGGGGATTTTCCGGGTTGCCGATGAGGTCGCCAGGGGGCTGGCGCAGCGCATGGGCGCGGGGATCGGATTTCATGCTCTGGGCGCGAACTTTGGATCGAAAGTCTACTTCGACGGTCACTTGGCAGCCAGCGGAGCGCGCTGGATGAGCTCGTGGGTGGCGACGTTGCTGCTGCCGGTGTTTGGGGCGCTGGAGTCGCGGGTTGGAGACACGCGTGGCAAGGGGTTGCACCTCAAGGTGCTGAATCGCTTGGCCCGAGTTTTGCTGAGGCCCTTGGAGCGCCTTGTGCGGACGCTGCCAAGTGCGGCGCTGGAGGATTTCAATGTTTACCATTCACCCTTTGCACGGATCCCGGAACAGATCCGCGCCCGCGGAGGGTTGGTGTGCTTTACGACCATCTACGATCTCATTCCGCTGAGTCACCCGGAGTTCTTCACGCCGGGGACGATCCAGACGGTGCGGGCAATCATCGACGGTCTCGGGCCGGATGATTACGCCCTGTGCATTTCGGCGGCAACCCGCAGCGCCTTGCTGGAACATTCACAGTGCCGACCCGAGCGGGCGCTGGTGATTCCCTTGGCCGCCTCGGGAAACTTCTTTCCCGCGCGGGAGGCGGCGGGAAACGCGGCGGTGCTGGCGCGCTACGGCATTAGGCGAGCGGGCTACGTGTTGTCGCTGTGCACCTTTGAGATCCGCAAGAACCTCGAGACCTTGATTGCGGCCTATGTGGCAGCGCGTCAAAGCGGGGGTATCCGCGCGGAGATCCAGTTGGTTTTGGTAGGGGGACGGGGCTGGAAATCCGAGCGGGTTGAGGAGGCCTTGGCGGGTGCGGGAGAATTCCGCGCGGATATTATTTTGCCGGGCTTCGTGGCGGATGAGGATTTGGCGGTCATTTACTCGAGTGCGCGGGTGTTTGCCTACATGTCGGTAATGGAAGGGTTTGGGCTGCCGCCCTTGGAGGCGATGCAGTGCGGCACGCCGGTGGTCACATCGAATTGCTCAGCGCTTCCCGAGGTGGTTGGCGATGCAGGCGTGATGCTTGACCCGCATGATGTTGCGGGCCTCGCGGAGGTCCTTGCGCGGCTTTTCAACGAGGACGACTTCCACCGCGAGTTGGCGGAGAAATCTCTCGAACGTGCAAAGGTGTTCAGCTGGCAACGGCACATTGACGAGACGCTCAGCGCTTATGAGTCCGCACTGCGGCAAGGGTGATTTTATGCCGCAGCTATTCGTCGATTGCTATTTCCGCGGGATGATGAAGATGGTTCTGGGGGATCCGGAGGCATCATTTTTCCGCGGGATCGACCGAGTGTCGCACGAGTACGGGCAGCGGCTTGCGGAGGGCGGAGGGTTTGGCGCGGTGGAATTGTTTGGCTCGCGCTTGCCTTCAGTGACCGCAGAGAGTTTTCGGACCGCCGGCGTCGGTTTTGGCATCATGGGTCCTGCGCGGCCGCAGATCAGGGAGAAGCTTCTCACGGCGGTCAACCGGCTGGATCGCCGGTTGGCGAGGGGGAGCCCAACGGTGGCCAAAGCGAGCCGCTTGAGCTGTGCACTGGCGAGGCGCCTGGCGGTGGCGGGAATGGACGGAGATCTGTTTTTGCCTGCGGAGGTGTCGCGTGGGGACGTGTGGCTAGCGATGTGTTCACCGTTGACGCGGAAGATCCGCGCGCTGCCACTCAAGCGCGTGGTGATGTGCTACGACTTCAACCACGTGTACCATTTTCGCGAGATGGGCTTGGGCGCCCCGGTCGTGGATGTGCGTGGCAATCCGGCGCTCGACGCGCGCCCGGACGAGTGGGTGGTCTGCATCTCGGAGTATACCCGCAAGTGCTTCCTGCGCTACCATCCGGACTTTCCGCCTGAGCGCGTCCACGTGGTGCCGCTGGGCGCGGACATCGCGCAAATCGCCAAGCCGCGCGAGCCGGGCGAGGTGCTTGCCAGCCACGGCCTTGAGCCGGGAAAGTATTTCCTCACCCTTGCCGCCGGTGGAGCCCACAAGAACAGCGCCTACCTTATCGAAGAGTTTTTGCGCTGGGCGGCCGCTCCAACTGCGGACCCGGCGATCAAGCTTGTGCTCGTCGGCCTTGGTCAGAGCGGGCTGATGCCACGGTTGTCCCGTGGTGCACTGAGCGCCATTGAGGCGGGGCGGATTCTATTCACCGGGTTCCTTGCGGATGACCAATTGCCGGCACTTTACGGCAACACGAGGGCATTTGTTTTTGCTTCCTTGGCCGAGGGATTCGGCTTGCCGCCCCTTGAGGCGATGCTTCACGGCGCGCCGGTGGTTTGCTCGAATTCGACAAGCCTGCCCGAGGTGGTGGGTGATGCGGGCCTGCTGTTTGATCCTGTCGCGCCCGGCGCGCTGGCCGCGCGGCTGACGGAGATCGCCAACGACAAAGCGCTTGGCGATGGGCTTGCGGCTCGCGGGAGGCAGCGCGCGGGCGAGTTCACCTGGGACCGATCCGCGGGCCGTTTGCGCGAGATCCTCCAGTCCCTCTAGCGAGGTTAAGCCGCCTTCCGATCCATGCTTCGAGCCCGAACCCTTGCATTGTAATTTATGATCTTCGTTAAGCTTAAGTATTTTTTGCGCACCCGCCACCCTGCGGTGTTCCAGCGGCTTGTGTCGATGCGCTACTGCGGTCTGGGCAGGGAATGCCGGGCGCTGTGGCGGCGGCGTGAGGCGCGGCGCGTCATCCGCTCGAGCGCACCGTATTTTGCGATCCGCCTGTATGCGCGCTGCGGGTTTGGCGCGCTGCTCTCCCACACGCTCGACTACCTGCGCTATTGCGAGCTGCACAACTACCTGCCGGTGCTGGAGTTTCACAATCCACTGTATGCCGCCAAAGAGGGTGATGACTGGCTGCCGGAGTTTTTCACCGCGCAGGCGTCCAGCGTTCCCGACCGCGCCGCACTGCGATTTCTTGCGGTGGATACCTTCCGTGACTATGCGCGAAACGAGCTTGCCGGCGAGTTGTCTCTGCCGGAGGCCGCCGCGGTTTTCCGGCGCCACCTGACCATCAAGCGCGAGTGGCATGACGAGGTGGATGCCTTTGTGGCCGCCAACTTCCGCGGCCGGGTGCTGGGAGTACATTTCCGCGGGACGGACAAGTTTCTCGAGTCTGGCGCGCTCTCGCCTGAGGCATTCATGCAGGAGGTCGATAGGCAACTCGCAGAGGACCCCGGCATCGAAAGCGTCTTTGTGGGGACCGACGAGCCGGCGTTTCTGGAGTCCTTCACCAAACGCTTTGGCCATCTGCAGCTGTCGAACTACCATCTGGGTCCCCCGCTGAGTTCCGAGCGGCCGCGGCATCTTTCAAATTTTCCAGGGCCACTGCTGGCGCGCGAGGCGCTGGTGACCCTGTTGTTGTTTGCCCGCTGCGATGTGTGCGTGCGCACTTGCTCGCATCTCTCCGGTTGGTCGCGGGTCTTTAACCCGGATCTGAAAACCGTGACACTCACGCTGGGCAAGCCAGAGACTCTCGGGTTTCCTGACCGCCAGATTGTCGCGGCCGAAAAGCGCGCCGTTCAGCGTGCCTTGCAGGGTGCCTAGATCTTCCCGCTCCACGGGGCGCAAAGAACAATCCATGAAGCGAGTCGACCTCATTCCAGCACATCCGTCCTACGGCGGTATCTCGATGTTGCGTTACTGGCAGTTGCTGGCGGCAGCACGCCAGCCGGACGACCGCTACGATTTGGTGCCAGTGCTCAAAGGCAAGTACGAGGCCCACACGCTTGCGAGCGAGTCGAAGCTGCGGCGGGCCTTGATCCGCCGCGTTGGCTATCCGTTGTGGCTCAGGATGAGCCGGATCGGCCCCATTGCCCATGTGCTTGACCACAGCTGGGCGGATCTGCTCGCGCATCTCCCGCGCGCGACGCGCAAGGTGGTGACCGTCCACGATGTCATTCCGCTCTATCAACCTGAGCGCCTCAGCACGGCCCAGCAGGCGCGGTTTGCCACCACGGTGGGAATGATCCATCAGGCCGATGCAATCATCGCGGATTCAAATTATACCAAGGCGGACATTCTTAAGTATTTGAAAGTTCCTGAGGAGCGAATCCACGTCGTTGCTCCCGGAGTCCTTATGCCCAGCGTCGCGGAGCTTGAGCACGCCAGTGCCCAAGCGGAGCGCCTGCGGGTACCCGGCACCTTGACGATCGGAAGCATTGGCGCGACGGGTGAGCGGAAAAACCTCGCCCTTTTTGCCGAGGCCATCGGCGGGCTCGCTGAGCGCCTCGGGATGCCGGTGCGGTTGCTGCGCGCCGGCCACCCCTTGCCCGCGCCCCTTGCCGCGGCGATCCGGCGCAACGGCGGAGATGCCTCGCTCGTTGAGCTCGGCCGCCTGCGAGACGACGAGATCGGCGGGTTCTATCGGCAACTCGACGTGCTGGCGTGTCCCTCGCTGTTTGAAGGATTCGGTTTGCCCGTGCTTGAGGCAATGGCTTGGGGGGTGCCCGTAGTCAGCAGTCACGGGGCGAGCCTCATGGAAGTCGGTGGTCAGGCAGCCATCTACTTTGATCCGCGCTCGGCGGCTGAATTCCAGGCCGCAGTTGAGAAGCTGCGTGACCCGGAAGTGGTTGCGCAGTGTGTCCGCCGAGGGCTTGAGCGCGCCGCCGAGCTTTCCTGGCGGCGCTCTCTGACAGAGGTCTACCACGTCTATGACACCTTGAGCTAAAGCTAGAGGTGACGCCAGCCATGTTCCCGCCTACCCTGCGCGCAGCGAAATGAACGGACGAAAAATTATTGAGACGGTCTTTTTGATCCTCTCGCTCGCGGCGGTGCTTTGGCTGGTGACCACGGTGACCACGCTGCCAGGCATCATCCAAGTGGTGCTGTTGGTCATGCTCATCATGGGAACGACGATTTACTTCGTCTATCCGACGCTGCCGTTTGACTTCAAATTTCTAGCGCTGCTGCTGCTGGGCTGCGCGTTGCTCGGCAAGGGGTTTTCCTACCTTTCGCCAGTGGAGCCGATCTATATCGCCGAAGTCACTCTCATGCTGTGTCTTGTGGGGATGCTCCTGCGCTGGCTCAGCGGGCAGGGGTTTGTTCTCACCCCGGCGCATGGGGTTGTTTTCATCTGGATGGCGGTGGTTGGGTGTTACCTGTTTGATGGGTTTCCGAAGTTTGGCAAGCTGGCCCTGCGGGACAGCGCGATGGGTTATTACGGGTTATTTTTCTTTGCCGCGTTTACCATTTTCCAGCGCGAGCGAGCGATGAAGGCCTTCGGCACGTTAGTCCGCTGGATGCTGTTGTTCGGCTGGATCGGGGCGGTCTATCTCATGGCAATGGCGCATTTCGGACCGCTGTCATGGCCCATGGCCGGCCTTGTGCTGCCGCAGCCTGACACCTATTTGCCGCTGATTAGTGGCTTTGCGGCGACCTGCTTTATCCTCGGCGCGGCGCGCAAAAAGCCGGTCTTCTTCGTCCTCGGGATCGCGGCGACGCTCTTGTTGTTAGGCAATAAGACCGCGGGAATCTTCTCATTTGGCTGCGTGATGCTGTTCCTAGTGATCTTTGCGAGGAGGATTGAGCTGCTGGTTGCCGGGTTGGCGACCGGAGTGGTGGCGGTGCTTGTTTCAGCGATCATGATTTCCGCGGAATCGAAGTTTTTCGAGGAAGTCATCATGAAGAGTGACCAGGTACAAACGGTCATTGACGTTGGTGATGCGGGCTACGAACACGGCTCAGGGAATGATTCCACGTCGGACTGGCGGGTGACATGGTGGAAATTCATCATTGCCGACACGATGGCGGAATCGCCGATGTTCGGCATGGGACTCGGCGCGGACATCACCGGGCACTTCACCGAGATGGTTTTGGGGCGCAGCAACGTTTCGGACTACGCGCGATACCCGCACTCGATTCTTTTCACCGTCTTTGGCCGGATGGGATTTTTGGGGCTTGCGGTGTTCTTGGGGTATTTTGGTTTTGTGCTGGTGTTTGCGGCGAAGTTTGCGCGGCGCCACTTTGTTGGCGGGGAGATCGACACGAACGCCTTGGTGATCTTCTCGGTGTTTTTAGGCGGCTTGGCCAACTCGCTCGTGCAGGCGACCTATGAGGCGCCGTATGCTGCGGTTCAGCACTGGGTATGCTTGGCTTATCTCGTAGCCTATCATCATCGCTATGGCCGGCGACCGCGGCTGCTGGTTCTCATGGAATCTGCGCCGAGCGCAGTGGTGGCTCCGCGGCGTGAGCGGCGTGAGCGGCCGCCGGTGGACGGCGAGCGCGCGGCGCCGCGTTGGACGGCGGACGACTGCGCGAACCGCCAGATAACCGTGGCGCACGCTGCGGATCTCCCTTAGGGACAAGATGGAAGCGCAGCTAAGGATCGCCGCGTATTTGGCGGATCAGAACCAAGGCGACGGCCGGAGTCTGGGGATTTCGCGGATGTCGCTGCTGGTGCTGGAGGCCCTGGCGCGACGCGGGGAGGTCTCGATGGAGGTGCTGGCATCAAAGACTTCCGAGCAAGGGCCGCGGAATAGAGCGAGCATTGAAGTCTGGCCGTGGGGGACGCGCTCCAGGGTGATGCGCGTGCTTACCGACAACCTGCATCCGCTATTGCCATCGAGGATGCCGCGGCCGGATCTTTATTATTACCCGAAGGGATTTTTGCCGCGCTTTGGCGGCGGGAGAACTCCAACGGTGGTGACGGTTCACGATGCGATCATTCAGCATTATGCTGAAAACTATCCGGCCAGTCGGCATCCGCTGGACTATTCCTACTGGACCGAAAGTTTGAAATTCTCGCTGCAGCGCGCGAGCGCGGTCTTCACCGTGTCAGAGACGGCGAAAGGGCAGATCGAGCGGTTTATGCGCCTCCACGGGCTTGGCCCGCGGGACATCCGCGTCACCTATGAGCCGTGTGCGTATGAAGCAACCGAGCAGCCGCTGGATCCCCCCAAGGGGGGCTATGCGCTCCACCTGTGCTCAACCGAGCCGCATAAGATGACCGCGCCGCTCGTCGAATGGTGGCTTGGATCCGCCCAGCAGATGCCCCTGCACTTGGTTGGCGCCATCAGCAAGGACATCGCCGCGCTTATCGCTGGGCGCAGCCAGGTGATTAAATTTCCGTTTTTGTCCGATGCGCAGCTCGAGGAGCAGATCCGGGCGGCCAATGTGTTGGTGCTGCCATCCGAGATCGAGGGGTTTGGCCTGCCGGGCATCGAAGCGTACTATCTGGGCACTCCCGTGTGCCATGTTGAGGAAACCTCCGTGGCCGAAATCCTTGAGCACGCAACCCGCAAAGGGCGCTTCTCGCTGGACGCCTGGGAGAGCCTTCAGCACGCTCTGGACGAATGCTTGGCGATGAGTTCCGGAGAAATTCACGCGGTCGGTCTGGCGCTGCGCAGACGCTACGCGACTGAGGCCGTGGTTGACTCGATGCTGCAAGGATTCCGCGAAGTTGTCGGCAGCCAATGACCCCAGTGGGCAAGCGGCCTGTTTGAAATGTGATTTTAGATTGCCACTGCGCGCTGAGCGTTCACCATCCATTCCTCTAATTAATCAAGAGGACTTTCCCAAAGCCGCCGGGTGCCACCGGCGGGCTGCCTGCAAAACTTGCCCGATGTCGACGCCGCGTCACCGCTCCTTCACTATCCAGCTGCTCCAAATCACGGACATGCTGTTGGTCGTCGTGGCTTTTGTGGCGGCGGTGATGCTGCGCAATCCTGTGAGTGATTTGGCCGACTGGATCCTCGCCTGGTTCGGTGAGGAGATTTGGCGTCAGGAAGCGGTGCTGGCCAACTTTTACGAGATGATTCTCGTGTTGATGCCCTTCACGCCGCTGGTGCTTGAGGCGATGGGCTTCTACAAATCCGAGCGCAAGCCATTGCGCGTTTCGCTCTGGCAGATGATGCGCGCCATGGTGGTGCTGGGCGCGGGGGTGGGGATCCTGGTGGTGTTTTTCAAGTTTCCGCTGCTGAACCGTTCGGTTTTGGGCGTGGCTGCGCTGCTCTCCTGCGGGCTGATTCTTGCACGTGACCGGATGGCCGTGGCGTGGGCGCGGCGGCGCATGGTGCGTGAGAACCTCAAGGAGTCCATCGTCTTGGCTGGACGCCCGGACGACGTTGCCGAGTTGCTTGGTCAGCTTCCCGAGGAGGTTACTGGCTATTGGCGGGTGGTTGGACACATTGACCCAAATGAGGAAGGGTGGGACGCGCTGAACCGGATGCTGGATGACGGCGCGGTTGAGCGGGTCGTCTTTGCGCCAAAGAACACGCCGTTTAAGAAACTCGCGGAAGCGATCGAGATCTGTGAAGTGCGCGGCATCGAAGCGTGGGTGGCAGCCAGCTTCATTCAGACGCAGGTGGCCCGGCCGACGTTTGATTTGTTGGGTGGAAAGCCGATGCTGGTACTGCGCTCGACGCCGGAGTTGTCCTGGGAGCTTTTCGTCAAAGGGGTCTTTGACCGCCTCTGCGCGATGGTGATGATCATCGTTGCGCTGCCGGTGTGGGTGCCGGCGATCATCGGCATCATGATTGCGAGCCCAGGCGCGCCGGTCTGGTACTCGCAGCAACGCGTCGGACGGTATGGCAAGACGTTCCGGATGTGGAAGCTGCGCACGATGGTGGCCAACGCGGAGGATCTTCTCCAAGAGATCAAGCAAGAGCATGGCAACGAGATGGGTGGGCCGGTCTTTAAACTTGAGCGCGATCCGCGGGTGTTTCCATTTGGCGCGCTGTTGCGCCGCCTAAGCATTGATGAACTCCCGCAGCTCATCAACGTGCTGCGCGGAGAGATGAGCATCGTTGGCCCGCGGCCGTTGCCGACCTACGAGGTGGAGGCGTTCGAGCGCTCCGAGCACCGCCGCCGCCTAAGCATCAAGCCGGGGATGACCTGCATCTGGCAGGTCAGCGGGCGCAATAAAATCTGCAGCTTCGACGAATGGGTCAGGATGGACCTCGAGTACATCGACCGCTGGTCGCTCTGGTTGGACGTCAAAATCTTATTCAAAACCGTGCCCGCCGTGCTGCTGGCAAAAGGCGCCAAGTAACATGGCCGCAAAGACCAGAATTGTTCTGACCTATGGGACCTACGACCTGCTGCACCCGGGGCATATTCATTTGCTCCGGCGTGCCAAGGCGCTCGGGGACTTTTTGATCGTGGGTCTATCGTCGGACCGGTTTAATGCGGTGAAGGGGAAGGATGCCTACTATCCCTATGCCCAGCGCAAGGTGGTCGTGGAGGCGCTGCGTGATGTGGACTTGGTGATTCCCGAGAATGATTGGGACCAGAAAGTCCGCGATGTGCAGGAATATGCCGTGGACGTCTTCGTCATGGGGGCCGACTGGGAGGGCAAGTTCGATTTCCTGCGGGAGTGGTGCGAGGTGGTTTATCTGCCGCGCACCGAGGGGATCTCAACCACTCAAATAAAGAACGATTTTGCCACCGGCGGCTAAGGTGCCGGTGGCGCGGGAATGATGAGAAACCTAGCCATAGAGCTTATCCGGGTGGGCTTCAATGCGGTCCACCGGTGGCTGCCGAAGTGCGACTATGCCATTGTGTATGGCTGGCCGGACTTCGAGGACAACGTGCTCGCGTTGCAGCGCGAGCTCCAAGCGAGTCGGCTGCGGCGGGTGATCTTGTTTGTCTCCGCGGCCAAGCCGGCGACGACCTATGCCTTGGAGGCCAAGGTGAAGGTGGTGCGCAAGGATAGCCTTGTTGGGGTGGGGTACTTCCTTTTTGCGCGCTATGTGTTTTTCACGCACCGCTGTTTTGTTCGGCAGTTTCCAGCCAATGTGGTGGCAATCAATGTCTGGCACGGGATGCCGATGAAGCGCATCGGTTGGATGCTTGAGGAGGGAGATGCCATCAGTGCCAACTATGCGCTGGCCACCTCGGAGTTCTGGCGGCCGATCATGGAGGAGTCGATGCGCCCGACGGAGAAGGTTCTCACCACCGGGTTGCCGCGCAACGACCGGCTGTGGGCCGTGCCGGCGGACTTGTGGCCCCGCCTGGGGGCGCCGGCTGCCGCTAAGTGTGAGCGCATAGTGGTTTGGCTGCCAACCTACCGCCACAGTGTCGTCGGCAAGCGGCGCAACGATGGCCACGAGACTGGCAGCGTGTTTGGGATCGAAGGGATTGGTGTGGACGACTTCAACGAGTTTCTGCGTCAGCGCAATGCGTTTGGCATCGTGAAGCCCCACCCGATGGCGAGGTTTGAGGGCCGGAAGGATCTCAGCCATTTGCGGGTGATCAACGACGAGCAATTGCGGGACTGTGGGGTATCGCTGTATGAGGTCCTTGGCGCAAGTGATGTGCTAATAACTGACATCTCAAGTGTTTACATCGATTACCTGCTGCTGGACCGGCCGATCATCCACAGTTTCGCGGACATGGCGCAGTACGATGCATCACGTGGGTTCTCGGTCTCACCGGTGGAGGATTATTTTGCCGGCCCGCTGGTGACCGATGCGGAGGAATTGCTGGGCAAGCTCGGGAGCATCCTTGCGGGTGAGGATGAGGATGCGGACAAGCGCCGAGCGCTGGGTGCGCTGTTTCATCGCCATCATGATGCCGGAGCTGCGCGCCGATTGCTCGAGGAACTAGGGCTAAGTTCATCGTGAGAACTCTAGGGGGGCAATTGTGCCGCTGGGTGTGCCATGCGCTGCTTGCTGGCGGGATGGTCGCAGCGGTGTTGTTTGCGGGCGGAACCACGCTGTGCGCCATGGGGCTGCCAGTCGCCCTGCTTGCCATGGCCCTGGTGGCCGCGGGGACCGGCCGCGCACTCGAACGCCAGGCGGCACCGGTTGAGTGGAAGGCGGCAGTGGCGCTGGCCTTGGTCTGCGGCTACTTTGTTTGGCGCATGGCCACCTCGCCGGTTCAAGACCTTGCGCGTTATGATTTCCTGCTGCTGGCGGGCGCTTGCTGCTTATGGGTGACACTGCGGTTCGCGCCACCCGTCTGGCGCTTGGAGCGTTCCCTTTGGCTGGTCATGGGCATTGCGGTGGCAGGCAATGCGGGGATCGCAGCCTATCAGTTCTGGGGTGACCCGGCGTTCACGCCAATCCATGCGGGGCGTCCGCAGACGGGATTTGGCAGCGGGTTTTATGCGCGCTACAACGACTTGGGGCCATTTTTAGCGGCGGCGCTGATGCCTCTGCTTGCGCTCATCGGCTGGCCGGGGATCCGCTGGTGGGTACGCGTTGCGGCGGGGATGCTCGCGGCGGTGGCCTTGGCGGGCCTTGTGGCGGCCCAGGCACGCTCGGGTCTCATTGCGCTTGGTGCGGGAACCTCGCTGCTGGTCATGCTGTGGTTGGTTTTGCCCGCCAGCGCGGGTGGGAAGCGCGGGATGATCCTGCTGGTTTCCCTGCCGATTTTGCTGTTTGGCGGCTGGAAGCTCACGACCGCCATGCTGGCTAACCGCGGATCCGCCGAGGAGGGCTCGAGTCTATTGCAATACAACGAGCGGCTATTCTATGCGGGCATGGCCATCGAGCAGATCGTGGAGCGCCCGGTGCTGGGATCCGGCAGCCAAAGCTACTCGTACATTCATCCGCGTTTCTGGCCGCAACGGGGCTGGGGCGCCTCGCGCAATCCGCGCTGGGCACACAATGAGTTCCTCCAAGTCACCGCAGACTACGGACTGCTCGGGTTGCTTTTGCTGCTTGGCGGCCTCGGCTGGCTATGGTTGAGGGGGGCCGTCGCCGCCATCTCTTGCAATACCCGGGAGAAGGCCACCAGCCAAGCCCTGCGCGCTGGCGCGGTTTGCGCCATGGTGGCATTGGCCGCCGCCGCGCTCTTCAGCTTTATTTTCCACCTTCTGCCGACGCTGCTCGTGCTCGCCTTCCTTGCCGCAGTCTGCGTGCCGAAAGGGGGGAAACCGCCGCACCGGGGCGGAAAGCTCGCGCTTGCTGCGGCCATGGGCATCATCGGCCTTGGGGTGTTTCCTGCTGCCGCCCGTGAAGCTCACGCGTGGTGGGCTAGCCGGGCACTTTGGCAGCCCTCGTCACTCCAGGCACGGCAAGCGGCTCTTGAGGACAGCTTGCGCATCAGCCCTTCGTTTGACCGCCACGTTGATCTCGGGGTCATCCATGTTGCCGCCGGGGAGCGGGCCGCTGATCCGCACGCGCGCCAGAAGTTCCTTCAACTCGCTGAGCATGAATTTGCCGCGGCCCAGCAGCGGCACCCCTTCGAGTTGGAGATCATTCACAACCGCGCCAACCTGCTCGACAGCCTCGGGCGCTTTGCCGAGGCTAACCCGCTGCATGCCCAGGTCGTTGCTGTTGGCGATCCGCGCGAGATCTGGTGGCGCGGGCGCTTCTATCGCGGCCGCCATTATGACCTCTGGGCCAGAAGCCTCTGGGCCCAGCGCCGGCCCGAGGAGGCACTCTGGCTGCTCCATCGCGCGCGCGAGGAGTTTTCCCGCGCCGAAAAACTCGCCCCGTTCCCGCCGGCGTCCGCACTTGCCGCCGTGGTGGCCCAGAATGCCGCCACCATCACCCTGCTCGAGACCGCCCGGGTCCTTCCGCTGCGCCCCGCCTTCTTAGCGGGGGATTGACGGCAGGTCGACAACCTTGCCAATGACCTTGCTGGCGAACTCCTGCAGCAATCGCTCAGCTTCCTCCTCGCTGGTTTCCAGGTTGAGCTCCGGCACATCGCCATAGCGCATGGACACCGTGATGTAGGCCCAACGCTGGTCATAGCCGTTAAACAATCGGTCGCGCATGTCCATGAACGTGCGCTTCAGGTGGTCGTGGGTCATTTGCTGGTGACCAACGAAAAAATAATACATCAGCGAATCCAGCACGATCTCGTCCGTCTCATTGAGGCGGACTTTTTGTTTCGTCTTCAAGCGCCTCACCCCAATCCGACGCCCGTCCGCGAGCTCCACCACCGACTTGGATCCCACAATGCCAAAGTGACCCTGCGAGGGCAAACACCTCTCCGGCCGATGGATCGAGTTGTTGAGATCCACTCCGGAAAGCACGATCGAGGCGCTGATGATGTCCTGCTTCTCTCCCAGAATGCTCGTCATCCCACGCTTGCTCTTCACGTAGTCCGCCTTCTCAAACTCCGTGTCTTCCGCCAGAATCTCAATCTCCTCGCTCGTCGGCGGCCGCTTCACCCCAATCCACCCACCCAGCTCCAGCGGCAACTCCATCCGCACGCTCGACTGCGCCACACTCCCGCGCTGCGGAAGAATGTAAATCATCCCTAACAGCATCACCAGCGCCACCGGCAGCACGTACGTCTTGCGCATCACCTCGCCGCCCCCCCGGATCTAATCGATAGCCGCCGCCGCGCCGCCGCACGCCAGGGCGTCCCGCCCTCAAGCAGCGCGTGCAGACCTAACATCATAGCCAGCGACACCGGATAGAACAGCAGCAGCCCCGACCAATCGTGCCATGTCCCGGCGGCGAACTTTGCGTCCCCATGCTGGGCGAGGATGACGATCGAGCCCACCCGCAGTGCGTTGCCAATGATCGCCAGCGGCACCGCCGAGGCTAACAACACCGCGCGCTTCCACAGCGCCAGCGGCGCCACGTACGCCCACGCGCTTGAAATCATGATCAGCGCCATGAGCGAGCGGATCCCGCTGCAACCACCGGAGATCTCCAGCGGGTTCCACTTCTGCGTAGGCGACACCACCGTGGTGCCCTGCACGAAATTCTCCACCCCGGCTAACAACGCCACGTGGTGCGCCAAGTACGCCGCGAGCCGCTGGAGGTGCACCGTGGCTTGTTGGAAGCTCGGCAGCGGGATGGCCAGGTAGAGGAAAAACAGCGGAAAGGCTAACAGCACCGCCACCCGCCGGCCCCACAGGAACCAGCAGCTGCCCAACAGCACAAACGGCAGCGAGGCCACCGCGATGCGGGCCTGGATGGTGCGGAAGGCGGCGAGGTAGAGCAGAGCGCCGAGGACGACAAGGATGAGGCCCGCCCAGTCGGGATGGCCGGCGGCGGCGCGGATGCGTGGCCATGAGAAGCGGATGAGGCCGGCGATGATGACCGGAACGAGGATGCCGTGCTCATAATCGGTGGCAGGGTTCCACGAGCGGTAGAGCCAATAGAGCGTTGAGAAGCCGCGGCGCGGACCATAGAGGTCAATCCCGAGGTAGAAAAAAGCCAGCACCGCCATGGAGATGGCGGGGACCCACCAGACGCTCGGATCGGAACGCCCAGGGGCGGCATGCGGAGCGCTTCCGGAACTTGGCTGACTCATGGACTCGAGGGTCGCGCTTTCTAGGAGTGAAGCGGGATTGCGGGAAAAATTCGCCAAAGGGTTGCCGATCGGCTCTTAGCTGTCAACATCGCGCCCCCCGGCCCTCGTAATATGAAAATCATCAGTGGAACCGCCCACCGCGCGCTCGCAGAACGCATTGTCTCTTACTTGGATGTCCCGCTCGCGGACGTCCAGGTGACGTCGTTTCCCGACGGCGAGACCTTTGTCCGCATCGACGAAAACATCCGTGGCGAAGACGTCTATATCGTCCAGCCGACTTGCCCGCCAACCAACCACAACATCATGGAGCTGTTGATCATGGTAGACGCGGCTCGGCGGGCCAGCGCGGGCCGAATCAACGTGGTGATCCCATTTTTCGGCTACGCGCGGCAGGATCGCAAGGACCAGCCGCGGGTCCCCATCACCGCCAAGCTGGTGGCCAACCTGATCTCGGCTGCCGGGGTCAACCGGGTCATCACCATGGACTTGCACGCCCCACAAATCCAAGGGTTCTTTGATATCCCGGTCGACCATCTTTACGCCAAGCCCATCCTCATCAACGACCTGCGGCAGAAGCACGAGGCTGCCGACGGCGGCCTGACGGTGGTTTCGCCCGACGTCGGCGGCGTCAAGATGGCCCGCGCCTATGCGGATGCCATTGGTGCGGAGTTGGCTATCGTTGCCAAGCACCGCGTCAACGCGACCAAGGTCGAGGCGATGAATGTCATCGGCGAGGTCAGTGGCCGCGATGTCATGCTCGTCGACGACATGACCGAGACGGCCGGCACCCTATGCGCGGCTGCGGAAATCCTAAAAGCCCACGGGGCAAAGCGCATCTACGCGGCGGTTTCCCACGCGGTGTTGGGCGACCTTGGGCATGAGCGGATTGCCGCGTCCTGCATCGAGGAGGTTATCACCACCGACTCGGTCCCGATGGCCTGCGGCCCCAAAGTGCGCGCCCTGAGCATCGACAGCTTGCTTGGCGAGGCCATCCGGCGCATCCACCACGGCGAATCGGTCACCTCGTTGTTCGAATTTTAATCCGCCCGATGGGCGCCCCTGCGGCAGCCATTCCCTTGAACTAGCAGTGTTTCCCCGCTGAGGCGACCATCGCCCCGGCGCAGTCGCCGGCGTTGGATTGAACAAATTTTTGACAATTCCGCGCCACCCAGCTAAAGAACCGCCCCCCGGACCCCCGGGACGACTCACCAACCAATCTCACACAAGGACCCTCAAGCCATGGCCAAGACCCACACACTGAAGGCGGAAAGCCGCATTCGCACCGGTTCCGGATCGCTCAAGCAAATGCGCCGCGAAGGCTGGGTTCCGTCCGTCGTCTACGGCCGCGGCGTGGAGAGCAAGAACGTCAAGGTCAACGCCAAGACCTTCTCCGAGCTTCTCGGCAACAGCGCCTCGGAAAACATCCTCGTCACCCTGGATGTCGACGGCACCAACCAACTTGTTTTCCTCCAGGACGTTCAGCACCACCCGATCACCGCCAAGGTGCTCCACGTGGACTTCCGCGCGATTGACGAGACGACCAAGATCACCGCCCACCTGCCGCTCGAGTTCATCGGCGAGCCGGAAGGCGTGCGCGCCGGCGGCCTGCTTGAGCAACTCGTTCACGGCCTCGAAGTCCGCTGCCTTCCGAAGGATCTGGTTGACGCCATTCCAATCGACGTCAGCCACCTTGGCGTTGGCGAAGTGATCCACATCGGTGAAATCACCTTCCCACAAGGCCTTACCCCGGTCCTCAACCCGAACGTTCTTGTCGCCTCGGTCGTCAAGACCCGCGTTGCCGCCTTGGCCGAAACCGCCGCTGCTCCTGCCAAGAAGAAGTAAGCAACCAATCATCAAAAAGCCCGGCCCGCCCCAGTGCGCGCCGGGCTTTTTTGTTCCCACCCGCCGGCGCGTGGCGACTTGCTCCTTCCGCAGCTGCCCTAAACCGCCTAAACCACCGCCATGGATGACGCCATCAAGCTCGTCGTCGGCTTGGGCAATCCAGGCCGACAGTACGAGGGAACACGCCACAACATTGGCTTCGAAGTCCTCGACCGGCTTGCCCAGCGCGCCGGCGTGAAGTTTGACAACCACCTGCGCTGGCAGGCCCACGTCGCCAAGCTCCCGGGTGGCGTCCATTTGCTCAAGCCGCAGACTTTCATGAACCTCAGCGGCCGCTCGGTTGGCCAAGCGCTGCGGTTTTTCAAATGGTCGGCCAACCAGCTGCTCGTCGTTTACGATGACGTTGCCCTGCCGCTCGGCTCCCTGCGCTTTCGTGCCAATGGCTCGGCGGCCGGCCACAACGGCCTGAAGTCGCTCATCGAACACCTTGGCACCAGCGACTTCCCGCGCCTCAAACTCGGCATCGGCGCCTCCGCACCCGGCGAGATGACCGGCCACGTCCTGGGAAAATTCACTCCTGAGGAACGTCAGAGAGTCGAAAACACGCTTGCCACCGCTGAAGAAGCCGTGCAGCTTGCGCTCTCCCAAGGCCTGGCCCCAGCGGCAAATGCCTACAACGTTCGCACAGAACCCTAGAAACCATTCAAATGAGCAGGAAATACGAAGGCCTTATCGTCCTTAACACCAAGGGCATCGAAGGCACCGTCGACGATCTCGTCAACGCCGTGGCCAAGGAACTCATCGCCGAAGGCGCCAAGCTTGACGAAGTCCAGCAGCTCGGCCGCAAGCAGTTCGCCTACAACGCCCGCCACCTCGAGGGCGGCCTCTACGTCAACTACATCTTCGAAGGGGACCCAAGCCTCGTCGAAAAGATCCAGTCCCGTCTGAAGCTCAACGATAAGGTGCACCTCCAGCACTATCAGCGGGTTTCCTGAGCCCGCGGGCCCAGCGATTGAAGGATTGCTGCCAATAAAATTTCTCCCTAAGGTCGCAAGCCATGGCCAACGTCAATAAAGTGATTCTCATGGGGAACCTCACGCGGGACCCCGAGCTCCGCTACACTCCCAAAGGGACCGCGGTTGCCGATGTCGGCTTGGCCATCAACCGGGTCTTCGGCACCGATGGTGGCGAGCGCCGCGAGGAAACCACTTTTGTGGATGTCACCCTGTGGGGACGCCAAGCCGAGCTTGCCCAGCAGTACCTGGGCAAGGGCCGTGGCGTTTACATTGAGGGCCGCCTCCAGATGGACACCTGGGAGGACAAGGCCAGCGGCCAGAAGCGCAGCAAGCTCAAGGTGGTTGCCGAAAATCTCCAGTTTCTGCCCGGTAGCGGGACCGGCGGCCAAGCCGGCGGCCGGCCGAATCCTCCGCGCGAGGAAACCGGCCACACCCACCAGGAAGGTGCCTCACCCGCCGGTCACGGCGAGTACGAAGAGGAAGACGACATCCCGTTTTAAACGGTCCAAGCGGCCGACGCGGGCTACGGGTGAAGCGCCGCAAAAGGGCGGCCGCCTTCGTCAGGCCTTCCGGCGGCGCCACCACTGAACGAGCGCAGCCAATTGAAAGATCAGCCCTGCCCGAGCGGGGCGATGACGTGGACGTGCTCCACGCCGTTGCTGGCGAACTCGTCCCAGTAGCGTTTCTCCTCCTCGCTGGCGATCTCGCGGCGTTCCTCCTCGGGAATCGCCTCCCAGGCCTCTACGCCGCGCTTTTTCATGAAGTCGCGGTCGGCCATGCGGATCATGAGCTCCTCCCAGAACGACTCGTTGCGGAATTCCTCGTAACACTCGTGCGCAAACGCCTTCTCGAGGTATTCGTTGGTCAGCCCGTAGCTCTGGGACTCCTCGTCGAATTCGATGATGTCACCAAACCCGGCATGCGCCGCGCGCTCGAGGATCTTGTTTTCCAGCGCCTCAAAGGCCGCAACGCCCTCCTCGGCGCCCGGCTTGCGGTTCCATGACGCCACCAGACTTGCCAGAGAAACCATCTCCAGCAGCACGCCCAGCTCCTCGTCGGTGAATCGCAAATGCATATCCGCCCGCACCCTTTCACCCATCCGCACCAGCGGCAAGCACTGAGACTAACCTCTGCCAAGCAGGGCCAAAAACCCCTCCACCTCGATGTCCTCCTGACCGCGGATGATGTCCGTGAGCACGGGAATCCCGCACAGGTCCTCGATGACACCCTTGTTGGTGATGGCGGCGGTGTCGAGCTCGTCGGCCGCATTATTGAAGACAAGTCCCGCGCAGGCCAGCCCGCGCGCCTGGATCGCCTTGACGGTCAAAATCGTGTGGTTGAGCGCGCCAAGCTTGTTGGAGACCACCAACAAGACTGGCAGCCCGAGGTCGGCCGCCAGGTCCGGCACGCCGTAGCCCGGCGCCAGCGGCACCTCCCAGCCGCCGACACCCTCGACGAGAACGATCTCGTGCCGCGCCGCCAGCGAGCGGTAGCCGGCCAACAAGCCGGCCGGGTCGAGCGGGCGGCTCTCCAACAATCCTGCGACGTACGGGGCGACCGCCGATGAATACCACAACGGATTGACCGCATCCATCGGCTCGGCGTGGCCGCCGGCCGCCACCAAGGTGACGGCGTCATCGCGGTCGCCGCAGCTCACCGGCTTGTAGCCGACTGCATCGCAGCCCTCGGCACGCAGTGCGCGCAGCAGCAGCGCGGTGACATAGGTCTTGCCGGCTCCGGTGTCCGTGGCGGTGATGAAGAAGCTCATGCCCCGCTGTGCCTTCTCAGCGCGGCGCGGTCAAGGGTTCGGGCACAGGAATGGCCCGTGGAGGCCGCTCATCAAAGCCACCGGTCTCCTCAAGGTAGCCCTTAATCAGGAACCAGATCGCGATCGCCAGAATCAGAGAGGCGATCTTCGCCGGCCAGTTCTTCCGTAGCGCTTTTGTCATTGGTGGTGTCTGGGATAAATAGGGAAGCGAGCCGTTCGCGGAACTCCTCGTCGCTCAGGTCGCGGCTGAGCTTGCCATCCTCGCAAATTGAGATGGCACCGGTTTCCTCGGAGACAATCACCGCAATGCAATCCGTCTCTTCGGTCACGCCAATCCCCGCGCGGTGGCGCAGGCCCAGCGAGCGGTCGCTAAGCTCCCCTTGGCTAACCGGGAAAACGCAGCCCGCGCCGGCAATCCGGTCATCCGCGATGATCATCCCGCCATCATGCAGCGGCGTCTTCGGGTGAAAAATCGTCAGCGCCAATTCCGAGGAAAATTGCGCCCCAAGGACCACGCCGGTCTCCAAGTGCGGCTTCAGGCTGATATCCCGCTGAATCGCGAACAAGGCCCCGATCCGGTGCTTGGAGAGCTTGATGACCGCGTCGGTGAATGTCTCAATGAACGCCAGCCGCCGCGTGTTGTTGAACGACAAAAAACGACTGCTCCCGACCCGAAACAAAAATTGCCGCAGCTCGGGCTGGAAAATAATCACCGCCGCGAGCGCCAAGCCCACCATCGCGTTGCGGATGATGAAGCCGATGACCTTGAAATCAAACAGCTGCGTCACCAGCGTCAAGGCCACCAGGATCGCCGCCAAACCCACGAGAATCCGCGCCCCGCGCGTCGCCCGGAACGCCCGGAATATCTGGTAGATCCCGACCGCCAGCAGCAGGATCTCGATGGCGTCAGGCCAATGGTTTTTGAAGGAGTCGAGCATTTCGCGCAGCAACCACTACCTAAGCGCCTTTGGCCCTTCTGTCAGCCTGTTTCCGCCCCGGCGGCAGAAATCCCGTGGAGAATCGCCTCGGTCATGCGCAGCGCCTCGACGTTGCGCCGCACTTCATGCACACGGTGGATCCTTACCCCGGCCTCACGGCCCCAGGCCGTGAGGGCCACCGTCGGCCACTCCCGCTGGTCCATCGCCAAATCCCCGAGGACCTTCCCGATGAACGATTTCCTCGATACGCCCAACAACAACGGCCGCCCGTCCACCGGCAATCGGCCGAGGTGGCGCAGGAGTGCTAGGTTGTGCTCAACGGTTTTGCCGAAGCCGATGCCGGGATCATAACACAGCGCGGCTGGGTCGATCCCCGCGGCTGTGAGCGTGGTGTGGCGTTCATGGAAGAACCCGGCGACCTCGCCGACGACGTCGGTATAATGCGGGTCCTGCTGCATGCTGCGTGGCTCGCCGCGCATGTGCATGATGACGACGCCGCAGCGCGCTTGGCGGCAAACGTCGACCATTCGGTCATCGCGCAAGCCGGTGACATCGTTGACGATGTCGGCCCCGGCGGCAAGTGCGGCGCGGGCAACTTCGGCCTTTGAGGTGTCAATCGAGATGAGCACCTCGGAACCCTCGCGCAGAGCGGCGATGAGCGGCAGCACGCGGGCCATCTCCTCCTCGGCGCTCACTGGAGCGGCTCCCGGGCGGGTTGACTCGCCGCCGATGTCGAGAATCTCCGCGCCTTGGGCGATCATTTCCCGGGCGTGCTGCAAGCCCGCCGCCAGAGTCCAATGCCTCCCGCCATCGGAAAACGAGTCAGGTGTGGCATTGAGAATCCCCATGACCACCCCGCGGCGCGTGAGATCAAGGGAACGGCGGCGATTCGTCCAGCGCATGGCGCCACTCTGCAACCATGATGCGCCGCCCGGCGACACCGAAATCCGCTGCGGAAACTGCCGTCTTGCGCCGGCCAGCCGCGCCCGGTAGCCTTGGCCAATCATGAATCTGGCGCGGAATTTCCTTTTGCTCGTCACCGTCGCCCTTGGTTTGGCGGGCGCCGACGCGTCCGCCCAGAGCGCTCCGGACAGCAAGACCGGGTGGGAGTCCAACGGTCCGTTTGTCCGTATCCAGCGTGGCGAGGATGGCTCGCGCACCGAGTTTAAGCGCGAGCCGAACAACCGCGTGCTGACCAAGCGCACCTTCTCTGTTGGCGGCTCGCTGGAAGTGCGCACCGAATACCGCATGGACGAGCACGGCAACCCACGCTCATGCCGGATCTTTGACGGCCAAGGCAATGAGCTCTTCAAGGTGCGCTACGGCTATGACCGCACCACGGGCCTGCTCATGGAGGAGCAGATGTTCAGCTCTCAGGTGAAGCACATCAATCCGGCCGACAAACAGGAGATGCCGGTGCGCCGCTTCATTTACAGCTATGATGCCAACGGCCAGCGCAGCAAGCCGGTTGCCATCGTCCTGATTGCTGGCAAATACGCCGAGGACCTTTACGGCGCCCCGTCCGCCCTGACGGTCAACCCGTTTGAAAAGGAGATGAAAAAAACCGCCAACCCCGCTGCACGTCCGCTGCGCGGCGGTGGTCGCTAGGCCCGGGCCTCCCGGCGCTTGCGCCCAGGTGGTTCCGCCTTATTCTTTGCCTACACCGCATGATCTCCCGCCACGTGATTTTCGAAGGCCGCGTCCAGGGCGTTGGCTTTCGCTACGCCACCAAACAGCTTGCCCGCGGCTTTGACGTCACCGGCTGGGTTCGCAACCTTCCCGACGGCACCGTTGAGCTCCAGCTGCAAGGCGAACGCGAGGAGGTCGACGGCTTCCTCCATGAGCTCAGCGAGGAGTCCGCTTTGGCCCACCACATCAAAAACATGTGCGTTGAACTCAGCGAGCCGCTCGCCGAGCTCAGCGGCTTCACCATCCGTTGATTTTCCGCCAGCCATTGACCCGCCGATCTGGCTGGAATACTTTCCCGTCAATCCGCTCCCATCCACATGAACTTCAGGACCTTCCTTGTTCTCAGCACGTCCCTCACCGTCGCCTTGGGCGCCGTCGCCTTTAGCCAGAAGCCCGCCACCACACCCATGGAAACCGCCTCATCCGCCCCTGAGCAGCCGACCGGAAAGGTCGAAAAATCCGCCGAAGAGTGGAAAAAAACCCTCACCCCTGAGCAATTCCGCATCCTGCGCCAAGCCGGCACCGAGGCCGCGCACGGCGCCGTCTATGAGGAGTTCAAAAAGCAGGGCGGGGGAACCTACTATTGCGCTGGCTGCAATGCCGAGCTGTTCTCCTCGGCCCAGAAATTTGATTCGCGCTGCGGCTGGCCGTCGTTCTACGACCCGTCCCAAGCGCAGAACGTCATCACCCGCACCGACCTGTCCGGCGGCGCGGTGCGCACCGAGGTCCTCTGCGCCAAGTGTGGCGGCCATCTTGGCCACGTCTTCACCGGCGAGGGATTCGATACGCCCACCGACAAGCGCTACTGCATCAATGGCGTCGCGCTGAAGTTCGTCCCGGCCAAGGAGCGCGACGCAGAGAAAAAGTAGCCGCGGCGCGCAAATCAGCTACGCTCGCCGGCATGATCCGTGCACTCCTCCCAGCCCTATCGTTGTTTCTGGCAAGTCCGCTGGCCGTGGCTGGGCCGCAGGTGTCATTTCGGGATTTCCCCGTCGGTGACGTGGTAACCGTC
>JBILQA010000273.1:0-4201 GCA_044373535.1 Akkermansiaceae bacterium
TGGCCGCATGTCCCATGGCCAGACAAGGCGCCCGAGTTTGATTCCGCGAAGCTGGTGTTGCCTGCGGGAAGCATCGACACGCCGGCGACGCGAGATTGGCGGGCGCGCTACGCGGCCGCGGTGACCAAGGCCGATGACGATCTCGGGCTGGTGTTGGCCGCCGCGCGTGAGACGCTGCCCGAGGAGTCACTGTTTCTCTACAGCGCCGACCACGGTGCGCAGTGGCCGTTCGCCAAGTGGAATCTCTATGAGGCGGGCGTGAGTGTGCCAATGATTGTCTCCTGGCCGGGCACCATCAAGCCCGGGAGCCGCAGTGACGCGATGGTCCAGTGGATCGATTTGCTCCCCACCATGGTTGCGGCGGCCGGCGGGGCCGCGCCGATTGGCATCGATGGCCGGTCGTTCTTGCCGGTGCTGCTAGGCAAGGCTGTTAGCCACCGCGAACGGATCTTCACCACCCACGCCAACGACAAGCGGATGAACATTTTTCCGGCGCGCGCGGTGCGCGATAGCCAGTGGAAATACATCCGCAATCTGCATCCCGAGTTTGCCTTCACCACCCACATTGACCTGGTGGGAGGCAACCTTGGCCAGCGCGAGTTTTTCAGCACGTGGGAGGAGGCGGCCAAGACGGACCCAAAGGCGGCGGCCATCCTGCAGCGCTACCATGCTAGGCCCGCCGAGGAGTTGTACGATCTAGCAGCCGACCCGGACGAGCAGAGCAACCTCGCTGGCGATCCTCAGCACGCCGCCAAGCTTGCCGGTTTGCGCGCCGAACTGGACGCATGGATGAAGGAACAGGGTGATACGCAGAAGGTGGCCGTGGCGCCGCGCCTGCTGAGTGATCCTGCCAGCTTTGGTCCCGGCGGGGTCATCGAGGGCAAACCCAAGTAGGGGATTGCCGCTCCCATCGTGAAAGCGCTAGCGACAGACTCTCTTTGTCAGACCCTCATGCAGCCGCCGGCGCCGCCATCCAAAAAAAACAAGCTGCGCGGGGCCACCGTGGCGCGCCAGATGCCGGTGAGCGGGGCGGAGGTTTTCGCGCTGTTGCATGACTACAGCCGTCGGCTTGAGTGGGACACGCTGCTGGTTGGCGCCCGGCTAACAGGGAGCCACGAGAAGGCGCAAAAGGGGGCGACATCGATCTGCACGGGCAAGCCATTGTTTGGCCTGATAGGGATTGAGACGCGCTATGTGAGCTTCCGGGAAGGTGAGCTTGCGGCGGTGGAGATGATCAACCGACCGCCGCTGTTTGGCGCATTCTCCGCCTCGATTCGCCATGAGGATAATTCGGCAGGCTCGATGCTGACCTACAAGTTCCGCTTTGCGGCCAAGCCAAGGTTTTTGCGCTGGCTGCTGGAGCCCATCATGTTGATTGAGCTGCGCAGGGAGACCGGAAAGCGGCTTGAGGCGCTGGCGGAGTTCCTTGGGCGCGGCCCGCGCAGTTAGATATGCGCGCGGCTCAAGGCCGTGGCTTGAGACGGGCAATGACGGTGAGGATCTGCGGGTTTTCGGTGTCGAGCGAGCCGAT
Organism: Akkermansiaceae bacterium; assembly: GCA_044373535.1. Lineage (GTDB taxonomy): Bacteria > Verrucomicrobiota > Verrucomicrobiia > Verrucomicrobiales > Akkermansiaceae > JBILQA01. Next base: position 1,532 of record JBILQA010000273.1, read on the forward strand.
GTCGAAATCGCCGATGAGGTCCTCGATGACAAAGCCGTGTTCCTCTAGCAGCGGTGTGAGGTCCTCGGGGAAAAGCCAGCGGATGGCTTGGATGGACTCGTGGGTTTGGGGGGCGGAGCCGTCGGCCGGATAGAGGGTGTAACGGTGTTGGCGGACAAGCTTGTGATGATCCACGTCAATGCTGTGGCGTGTCTCACAAGTAGCGCGGGCGCCGTCGGCCAAAGTGGCCTCGTGGTCGTCGTACCACTCGTTTTCCGGCAGCTCGCCGAGGATTTCGGCCCAGGGGATGAAGGTGGTCAGATAGAGTTTGCCGTCGGGCTGGAGCAGGCCGCGCAGGGCGGCGATGGCCTTGCTTGGGTCGTCTACGAGTTGGAAGGTGAAGGCCGGCACCGCGGCGGCGGCGTAGCGCGTCTGTGCGGCGAAGGTTTCCAACGGGGCGTGGTGGAGGGCCGGGGCGAGGCGCAGCTCCTCGGCGTTCTGCCGGCAGAGCTCAAGCATGTCCGCGGACGGATCAAGCCCCTCGATGTCGTGGCCGCGCGCAAGCAGCGGCAGCAGCAGGCGGCCCGACCCGCAGCCGACTTCCAGCGCGGTGCCGGTGACGTCGCGCAGGAACGCGTCTAACAACGGCAGCTCGGCTGGCGGCCCCTCGGTGTCCCAGAACGCGTCATGCAGGGCGGCTTCAAGGTTCTGGTACATGGGCAAAAAAATCGGGAGGCGCGGGATGAACCGCAGCCTCCCGGGAAGGGTTTTTGAATGTTAGAAGCTGAAGATCTCCTCCGGGCGGAAGAAGCGGCGGACTTCCTCGGCGGCGGCTTCCGGGCTGTCGGATGCGTGGCAGACGTTGGTCATCATGTCGGCGCCGAAGTCGCCGCGGATTGTGCCCTTTTCAGCTTTTTTCGAGTCGGTGGGGCCAAGCAGGTCGCGCACGCGAGTGATGGCGTTCTCACCTTCCAGGGCGAGGGCGACGACCGGGGTTTTGCTCATGAAGGCGACGATCTCGGGGAAAAACGGCTTGTCGGCGACGTGGGCGTAATGCTCCTGAAGGAGAGCTTCGGTGAGCTGCATCATCTTGATGCCGCGGATCTGGAAGCCTTCAGCTTGGAAGCGGGCCAGCACGGTGCCGACGACCTTGTTTTCCACAGCGTCGGGTTTGAAAAGAATCAGGGTCGTCTCGTTGGACATGGCGCGGAAGTAATGAGCCAAGCCGTTTGTGGCAAGAGAATAACCGCTCAAGCCGGTTAGAGTGGCCGGGCGTAGGTGTCCGCGCGGTTGTGCCATCCGGCGCGCCACTGGGTTTCCGGGCGGGCAGGGGAGGCGTTGGCGATGCGGCGGTCAAGCATGCGCTTGGCGCTGGCGGCAAACTCGGCGGCCGCAGACTGGCCCGCGGGCACCTCGCGCATTCCGCCGAGGACTTGGAGCAGGCCCCAGCCGAAGCCGTTGTAGCGCTCCGCCGGGCTGATCCCGTCGCCCTTGAAGTTGACGTAGTCGATGAGGGCGTAGGTTCCGTTAGGGGTGGAGGCGACTTTCTGATAGTTGTTTTGGATCCGGGCGCGCTCGGCCGGCGGGGCGGCCGCGAGCAGGGCGGGCAGGGCGGCCTGGGAGCGCGCGATGATGAAATCCGTCTGCAGGGTAACGTTGTTAGCCAGCCAGGTGCGCAGCTCGGTAAGGCCCGGGCCTGCGAGGTCAGCCTTGAAGGCGGCGCGGTCAGGCCATGGGGCGGCCGGTGCCTTGGCCAGGGCGGGGAGCTGGGCGCCGCGGGCGCGGGCAAAGCGCACAAATTCGGGGAACGACTCGGCGTAGGGGCCGCGCCGGCCGGCGGGATACCAGATGAAGTGGCCGATTCCCAGCGAGGGGAACTCCTCGCCGGCGTTCCAGGCGGTCAGTCCCGCCAGGGTGCCGCCGGACTCGTTTTGCCAGATTTTCCGGCCAATGGCGGCCTTTTGTTGGTCGGAGAGCTGGCTGCCGACTGGCCGCGCGGCGGGCGCGGCGCTGGCCGCCGGGCCGCCGAGCGGCGAGCAGGCTAAGGGCAGGAGCAGGACGGCCAAGATCAGGAGGCGCGGGGTGGCTTGCATAGCGCCGAGTAAACTGCCACAGTGCGCGCCCATCAAGCAAACCTCCAAATGAATCCGTTTCCCTGGGACCGCCTGTTAGCCTTCACCACCATGGACGTGGTGAAGTTCGCGCTTAGCGCCGCGATGATCGTCATCGTCACCAAGGTGCAGTTGTTCAATGACCGGCTTTCCGCCCTGCTCATTGCCCTGCCGTTGACCTCGCTGGTGGCCATGATCTGGATGCACCACGAGAACCAGGCGCCGGGGCGGATTGCCAACCACGCGGAGGGGACCTTCTGGTTTGTGCTGCCGACGCTGCCGATGTTTTTGATTTTCCCGTGGATGCTGCGCCACGGGTGGACGTTTTGGCCCGCGCTGGCGGCCAACTGCCTGATTACGGCGGGGATTTTCTGGGGAATGGTGGCGGCCCTGCGGACCGTGGGTATGGACTTGATGCCCAAATCCTAAGGAAGCCGGAACAATTGCACACTTTGCGCTTGAAACCTTGTGGGGATTGTGTTTCCCCTCCGCCCCGGCATTCTGTCGGTTCCCAACGAGCGTATATTTTTTTCACGAAGCGACTGGAGGCAGCGATGCAGGAGGACAACATCATCCCGTT
>JBILQA010000274.1:0-4200 GCA_044373535.1 Akkermansiaceae bacterium
CGTCCGCAGCACCAGTCCGCGGTAGTGGGTCGCCAGCGCGTTCTGTAGCCCACAACCAAGGCCGGCCAGCCCAACAGCTGCCACCGGCAGGTCGCGCAGCAGGAAGTGCGCCCCAAGCAGAAGTAGGCCGATGACCCCAACGGCCCGCCCGTAAGGCCTTCTAACCTCCAATGTTGGATGGTGGATGAAGAACCCCGCCCCGGTCGCCCCGGCGACAAACGTCAGCGCCGCTGTTAACAGATAGATCCAGGTGGCGGACACCTCCCTGCGCCCGTCGAGCAGGGCGACGGCCACCTTGGCTAGATCGCCGGTCAGGTGGCTCACCGAGGTGCCGAGGCTGATGAGAAACCCCGCGTTGACCGCCGCGCTGCCAAAAGCCAGGCTGCAGCCACCAATAATGATCCAGCGCGGCGGGATGGCCGGCGGGGGCTCATGGCCTCCCTCCCGATCCGCCTCGGCGACCATGTTGGAGAGAGTGGGTGTTGGCCGTTTCACGGGGTGTCGCCAGCCATTAACCCGCCAATGCGGGTGCAAGGCGATACGCAAAACTCCCCGGCTAGCAGATGACCCGAAAGCGCTTGCGGAAGCGCTGGAGGGTTCTTACCGTCCGCACCTCCATGAAAGAAGCATTCGCAGTCCGGCGCCCCGCATTCCTCATCCTTGGCGCGCCCGGGTCCGGCAAGGGCACCCAGGGGAAAATCCTTGGCACCATCCCGCGCTTCTTCCACTGCGCCTGCGGCGACGTCTTCCGCTCGCTCGACACCCGCACCGCCATTGGTCAGCAGTTCGTCGACTTCTCAAGCCGCGGCGAACTGGTCCCCGACAAGCTCACCATCGATCTCTGGCGCGCCCAAATGGACAACTGGGCCCAATCATACATCTACAAGCCGGACATCGATTTCCTGGTTCTCGACGGCATCCCGCGCAATGTCGCGCAGGCAAAGATCATCGAGGGCTTCATCGAGTTCCACCAGGTATTCCACCTGTCCTGCCCGGACCGCGACGAGCTTGCCCGCCGGATGCGCAAGCGCGCGCTCAAGGACAACCGGATGGACGACGCCAGCGACCGCGTCATCCAACAGCGCATCGCCACCTACGAGGCCGAGACCAAGCCGATCCTGGAATTCTACAGCGACGGCCTGGTCACCGAGATCGATGCCACCCAGCCGCCCGTCAAGGTGGTCCATGACATCATCTCGAAAATCACCTCCCTGGAGGTCTTCCGCCGCACTGAGCACGCGGCCGTGCCAGTCTGAGGCTAACCCATTCATCCGCCATGCGCATCGTCTTCATGGCCACCGGCGACATCGCCCTGCCGGCATTCCAACAGTTGTTGGGCGACCCGCGCTGGCAGGTCGTCGGTCTTGTCACCCAGCCGGACAAGCCGGTTGGCCGCCACCAGGAGCTCACCGCGCCGCGCATCAAGCTTGAGGCGCTGGCGGCCAACATCCCGCTGATCCAACCGTTGCGGGTCAGACGCCGCGACCCGATGGCCTGGATTGCCGCGCTGCAGCCAGATGTCATTGTCGTCATGGCCTACGGCCAGTTGCTGCCCCCGGCCTTGTTGGAGATGCCGCGCCTGGCCTGCATCAACCTCCACGCCTCGCTGCTTCCGCGCCACCGCGGTGCCTCCTGCATCCCCGCCGCCATCCTTGCGGGCGATTCTGATTCCGGCATCACCGTGATGCATGTGAGCCCCGGCATGGACGAGGGCGATGTCATCCTGCGCGTGCCCATCCCGCTGGCCGCCGATGAGACCGCCGGCACCCTCCATGCGCGCATTGCCCAACTCGCGCCCGCCGCCCTGCTGGAGGCACTCGCGTTGTTGGAAGGCGCCACCGCCAGCCGCGAGCCGCAGGACTCCGCCGCGGCCACCCACGCGCCCAAGCTTGACCGCGGGGTGGGGGAGCTCGACTGGTCACTGCCCGCCGAATTGTTGGAGCGCCGAATCCGCGCCCTCGACCCGTGGCCGGGCACCTTCACCACCGCCCCGGACGCCCGCAGCCGCCCGCGCCGCCTCAAAGTCTTCCCCGCCACTCAAGTGGCTAACAACTCAGGCGCCCCCGGCACCATTCTGGCCCTCACCCCGGAGGGCATCGAGATCGCCTGCGGCACCGGGTCGCTCATCCTCACCGAGGTACAACCCGACGGCGGCCGCCGCATGCCTGCCACTCAAGCCGCCCACGGCGCTCGCTGGTCCCCGGGGACGCGCTTCGGCGGCTAGACAAGCCACGTAGCGAACTTCGTGAGAAGTTCGGCGGGGAGTTCCGCCTGCCGCTAGAGCGCCCGAACGCGCAAAGGACTTCCCGCCTCCCCCAGCCGAAGCTCTCACGAGCTTCGCCACAAGAGGCGTAGCGAACTTTTTAGAGCGGCAAGTCGTAGCTGCGGCCGCCGACGCCCTCGTACCAGCGCACGTAGGCGAGGTTGACGGTTGAGAATCCGCCGGGTGTTGGGTAGTCTCCGGTGAAGTACCAGTCGCCGGTCGGCCCGTCGATGGAGCTCTGCAGGTTCTCGATGGATTGGAAAATCACCTGCACCTCGCCGTGCCATTCGATGTCCTCGGGCGTGACCATGCGGCTGATCTCGGCGGAGATTTCCTCGTCGCTGAATGCTTCATAGACCGCCTTGACCTTGTTGACCCGCTCGCCGGCCGGCTTTTTCAGCTCCGCCACGCAGTCGCGGAAGACCGCATCAAGGTGGCTCTGGCGCCCGGCGCGCCGGTGCAGCGCCACGGCCGCCTGAAACGCGATGAATTTCCCCAGCTCGGACATGTCGATCCCGTAGCAGTCCGGGTAGCGGATCTGCGGCGCGGTCGAGCAGACGACGATCTTGCGCGGCTTGGTACGCGCCAGGATCTTCAAGATCGAGCGCTTCAGCGTGGTGCCGCGGACAATCGAGTCATCCAAGGCCACCAGCGCGTCCTGCGGCCGCACCACCCCGTAGGTGATGTCGTAGACGTGCGAGACTAACACCTCGCGCGCCTTCTCCTGGCTGATGAAGGTGCGCAGCTTGATGTCCTTGTGGGTCATCTTCTCACCCCGCGGCCAGTTGCGCATGATGAGCTCGTCTAGCTTGTCTGCTGTTAGCTCGCCCTTCTCCACGGCCTCCAGAATCCCCGCGCGCACCTCCTGGCGCCGGTGCATCCTCAACCCGTCCATGAAGCCGTAGTAGGCGGTCTCCGCGGTGTTAGGAATGAAGGAGAACACCGTGCGGTCAAAGTCCGAGTCGATTGCCTCGATGACCTGCGGCACCAGCGCGGCGCCCATCGCCTTGCGCTCGCGGTAAATCTGCGGATCGTTGCCGCGGGAGAAATAGATTTTCTCAAACGAGCACGGCGTGAATGGCGCCTCGTCGGCGAAGCGGTCCTCGCGGATCGTTCCGTCTGCCTTGATGATGAGAATCTCCCCGGGCTTGAGCGAGCGCACCTCGTGCTCGTCGGCCTCAAACACCGTCATGAGCGGCACCCGCTCGGAGGCCACCGCCACGATCTCCTCGTTGATCAACACGTGGCACGGCCGGATGCCCCGCGGATCGCGGATCACAAACATGTCGCCATTGCCCACCGCGCCGCAGATCGAGTACCCGCCGTCCCAGTCCTCCGCCGAGGTGCGCACGATTTTTGCTAGATCCAATGCCTCGGAGATTTTCTCCGGAATCTCTGTTGGAGCCACCCCGGCGTCGCGCAGCTGGTGGTACATCGCCGTGTGCTCCTCATCGAGGTGGAAGCCCATCTCTTCTAACACCGTCTGGGTGTCCGTGCCGAACACCGGGTGCTGGCCGCGGTCTAGCAGCTTCTGGTTGAGCGCGCCGGCGTTGGTCATGTTGAAGTTGCCCATCATCATCAACGTCCGCGTCGGCCAGTTGCTGCGCCGCAGGTACGGGTGACAGGACCCTTCATCAAATTCGCCGGAGGTGCCGTAGCGCAGGTGGCCGATGAGAATCTCGCCGCCGAAGTCAAACTTGGCCTTCACGCTGGCCGGATCGTTAGGATCGACCAGCCCCTTGCGCACCATCTTGAAGTAGGCCTTCACCTCGGCGCGGAACATGTCGGCGAGCGAGTCGCGCGCCGCATCCCGCCGCCGGAACATGTACGGCTGGCCCAGCGGCATGTTGAGCTTCGCGCAGCCGATGCCCACCCCGTCCTGCCCGCGGTTGTGCTGCTTCTCCATGAGTAGGAACAGCTTGTTGAATCCCCACAAC
>JBILQA010000029.1:0-14632 GCA_044373535.1 Akkermansiaceae bacterium
GAGTACGAGACAACACCGCCGGACGGGAACCGCAGCGCTGAGCTTCTCGACCTGATCAGCCACGCGGACGGATGGGCGCTGGACCAGCGTGCCGGCAGCCTGATCAACCACTTGCATGCGCCGGAGGCGGACCGGATTGTCGGCACTCTCTCGGGTGGCGAGAGGCGGCGGGTAGCGCTGTGCCGGGCGCTGTTGGCGAAGCCGGATTTTTTGATTCTCGATGAGCCGACCAACCACTTGGACACCGAGGCGATCGAATGGCTGGAAGACTTCCTGTCGCGTTACACAGGCACTTGCTTGTTTGTGACCCACGACCGTTACTTCCTTGACCGTGTGTCGACGCGAATCATCGAGTTGGCGCGAGGGACCTTCACGAGCTATCAGGGCAACTACACGGATTATCTGCTGACCCGCGCTGAGCGGCAAGCCAGTGAGGAAAGTCAGGAGCACAAGCGCCAACGGTTTCTGAAGCGTGAGCTGGATTGGGTGCGGCGCGCGCCAAAGGCCCGCGGCACCAAGGCGAAGGATCGGATGGACCGGTATTTTGAAACCGCGGCGCAAGAGGCCCCGGAGGAGGAACTGGATGTTGAGCTAATTATTCCACCGGCTCCGAAGCTTGGCAATCGGGTCATTGAGCTGCGCGGGATTGGTGTCGAGCTTGGAGGCCGCACGCTCATTAACAACCTCGATCTTGAGCTTGCGCCAGGGGAACGCCTTGGGATTGTCGGGCGCAACGGCCAAGGGAAATCGACGCTGCTGAAGGTCATCCTTGGCAAGCTTGAGCCGACCCGCGGAACGGTCGAGATTGGCCAACGCACAGAGATCAACGATATCGACCAAGACCGTCTGGCGCTTGATGATACCAAATCGGTTTTTGAAGAAGTCGGCGAAGGCCGCGAGGATGTGAAGCTAGGAGACGAGACGATTGGGCTGCGTTCCTACCTGAGGCGCTTCCTGTTCACCGAAGAGCGAATCAACACCCGGATCGAGCTTCTCAGCGGTGGCGAACGCAGCCGAGTATTGCTGGCCAAGATTCTCAAGCGTGGCGGCAATGTGCTCATTCTCGACGAGCCGACGAACGACCTCGACTTGGGAACGCTACGCCTGCTTGAAGAGGCTGTCGCAGGCTTCAAGGGCAGCGTGATTGTTGTCAGCCACGATCGCTATTTCCTCAACCGGGTTTGCACCCACATCCTCGCCTTTGAAGGCGAAGGAGAGGTCCGCTACCACGTTGGGAACTACGACACTTACCTGGAGCGCCGAGCAGCGGAAAATAAATTGGCGTCCAGCCATTCCGGATCCGGATCGAATAAGAACGGAAAGCGCGGAGAGCGAGCCAAGAAACTGACATGGAACGAGGAACGCGAACTTGAAGGCATCGAGGCGGTGATCTTGGCGGCGGAAGAAGACGTCCAGCGGCTCGCTGCGATTTTTGAGGCTCCCGATTTCCACGCGAAACATGTGGAGACATGGCAGCAGATTGAGAGCGATTTGGCCGCGGCGAAAGCCACGGTGGTGGCGCTGTACTCGCGCTGGGAGGCGCTGGAGGCGATCCGTCTTGCTGCAGCCGGGTGAGGAAAGCGGATTAAGGCCCCACGGGTGCGTGGAGGTTCTGGCGCGCGAAATCGCGCCAGAACCGGGGCGGCCTCGCAATCTTCAATTTGCTATTCCTCTGGCTTGTAGTCCGTTGGAGCGGGGGCAAGAACCGGGGTGCGTTCCTGATCCCTTCTTTCGGGTGCCTTGGCGGCTTGGGCGTTGGCCATGCTAATGCCGACGATGCCGGCCGCGATGCGCTCACCGGCATTGCCACTTGGCTGAGTGCCATCATCTTCCTTGGCATGGACGATTAGAGCACGGCCGAGGATCGGATTTTTGCCGGCAAGGCTGATGTTTTTGACAGTGAGCTCCGCCGTGGCCTTGCCGTCGCTATTGGCAGTAAGGTTGCCGAGATCTCCGGCGTGCTTTTTCGGGTTATCCGGCATGCCGTGGGGCTGGTTGTCCGGATTGAAGTGTTCGCCTGCGCTCATCGCGCCTTGGCCGCTGATGTCGCCGAACTCGTGGATGTGGAACCCGTGGGTGGAGTTTGCATCCAAGCCCTCGATATTGGCGATGACCTTCACGCCACCGGGGATCTTCTGGAAGCGAACGGTGCCGGAGATCTTCTGATTGCCAAGCGGGCGGATGACGGCAACGAGTTCGCTGAGGTCTTGGAGCGAGTTGGCTTGCTCCTGGCGCTGGGCCAGCCCCTGTTGGGCAGCAATGCCAGCAGCCACCTTGGCCTGATCAAGCTGCTGAGCGGGGGAATGATTGTCCTGAGCGAAGGAGTTAAGGCTGGCGCCAAGGGAGATGGCCAATGCCGGGATAAGTTTGGTGATCATTTTTCAGTCGTGGTTGGGCGGATCCGTTCAGAATCAGCCATGGGTTTAAACGAGTCTCGCAGCCTCCATGCCCATTGCCTCCCCTATTCACCCCGTGGCGCTTAGGCGCGCGGCCCCGGCGCCACGCTGGCGGGCGGCTTGCGAAGCGCACGATTCCCCGGTGGGTGAAGTTGCACTACTCCCTCTTCGTTGCGGCTTAGCGCCGGCGTCTCACCGCGCCAAAGACTACCTTGGTGGCATCGAACGCTTCCGGATCGTATTTTCGGTCGTCCCATTCGAGGTCGCCATGGAGGGCCTGCATGTAGGCAAACGAGCCGCCAAAGTCCTCGGGAGGACAAGCGCGCTCGCCGTCGATCATAGTCGCCCCCCCCGAGGCGAGTACCCGTTGCTCGAAAACAACCTCGTGGATCCACTCGTCCGCAAAGTCGTAGCGGTACAGCATCCGCATCGGTAATGCCTTGCGGCCGAGGTAATCGGCGATGGTCAGGCCGAGCTCATCGCGGAACTCGCCGGGCGTCTGGTCGGCGAGGCCGACAGGGCCGATGACATCGACAAGGCGCTTACCCTTACCGTGGCGGAACTCGTGGGGGCGCTTGTTGGCCCAGCCCATTGCGTCCTGAATAGCATCATGCAGGAGGCCGAAACTGCTTTCCAGCGGTAGGGAAAAGCGACGCCAGATCTGCGGCTGGATACCGTAAAGAAAAACCTTCACGACTGCGTGGGTCGGGGCGTCGGGCTTAGGCATGGGTGCCCTTTGCTATGTCCCGCAAAAAGAAGCAATTGAAAACAATTCGGTTAGTTCCCTAGCAGTTTCTGGAGGTTCGACATTGTGGCCCTCTTGGGTACCTTGAGCGGATGCGACCGCCGCGAGCCAGCCCCCTTCCGCGTCCGCGCTCGGAGTTGTGCGCATCGCGGGGGGAGGAACTCGCCAGCGCGATCACCCACGGGCTGGGCACAGGGATGGCGGTCGCATCAACGGCCTACATGCTGACGAGTGCCGCGGGCGAGCCACTGCGGGTAACTGCGGCTGTAGTGTTTGGCGCCAGCCTGGTACTGCTGTATCTGGCGTCTACGCTATACCACACATTTAGCTCACCGCGCCTCAAGGGAGTGCTGCAAACCATTGATCACGCGTGCATCTACGTGCTCATTGCCGGATCCTACACCCCGTTGGCGCTAATATCGTTACGGGGTCCGTGGGGATGGGCCCTGCTAGGCACCGTGTGGCTCTTAGCACTCGTTGGGGTGTTACTCAAGACAGTTGGCAGCGGGCGCAAGGACCACTGGATTTCCACCGGTTTGTATCTGGCAATGGGTTGGCTAGCCATCCTAGCGATTGTGCCGATCTTGAGAAACTTGCCGCTTGCGGGCGTTACGTGGTTATTGGCGGGGGGGATTTTTTACAGCCTTGGTGTGGTGTTTTTCTCATGGCAGCGGCTGCGCTTCAACCACGCGATCTGGCACCTGTTTGTGCTGGCGGGAAGCGCATGCCACGTGGTCACTGCAGCCTGCTACATACTTCCCTAATCGCTGTGCCTGAATTACCTGAAGTGGAAACGACGCGTCGCGGCCTTGAACCGCATTTGGTTGGTTGCGAGATTAGAGCAATCGAAATCCGCCAAGCGTCCTTGCGATGGCCAGTATCCGGCGAGGTGGCAGGTTTGGCCGGGCGCAAGATCCTCACAGTGAGGCGGCGTGCAAAATACCTACTGATTGGCATGGACCAAGGGCACCTAATCATCCACCTCGGGATGTCCGGAAGCATGAGGATTATCGCACCGGAAGTTGCCTTGCGCAAACATGACCATGTGACCTTTGACCTTTCCTCAGGTCAGCAACTGAGATTCCACGACCCGCGGCGCTTTGGCTGTATTCTTTATCACGGATCGGATCCGCTTGCCCACCCGCTGCTGCGAGCGCTTGGGCCGGAGCCACTTAGTCCGGACTTTGACGCCCCGGCCTTGCACCGCGCGGTCAAGGGCCGGGGTAGCGCAATCAAGCTACACCTGATGAACCAGGCCGTCGTCGTAGGAGTTGGGAATATTTACGCCTGTGAGGCGTTGTTCCGCGCGGGCATCCGACCGGCAGCCCCGGGGGGCAAGGTCAGCCTGCCGCGGCTGCGCAAGCTCGTCGATGCGGTGAAGGAAATCCTCACGCGCTCAATCACTCAGGGCGGAACGACCTTGCGTGATTTTTTGCGCGAGGACGGAACCGCGGGCTATTTCAAACAAAGCCTTGAGGTTTACGACCGCGAGGGCGAGCCGTGCAAAGCGTGTGGGTCGACAATCCGGCGTGAAGTGCTCGGCCAGCGGTCGACGTTTTTCTGCCCGCGTTGCCAGCGTTAGGAGTAGGCGCAGCATCAGGCGCCCTGCATGAGCAAGCGCAGTTCCTCTTGGAAGGTCTTGAGGTCAAGCTCGCTGGGACGGTAGCCGACCTGGTCGGGATCGAGACCAAGGCGGCCCATTTGATCCAGGTACCAAAGGGCACGCATGCCGTCGCCGAAGGTGACGCGGCCACTGACGAGGCTGCCTGGAACTGTGATCTCGTCGACGGTAACCGTTACAGTACCATCCCCTTGGGGCACAAGCTCGGGCACTTTGTCAGGCTCCTCGGGTTTCTCCTCTTTGAGGGTGATGCCGAGATCAAGGACGAGCAGGCGCGCGTCCATATAGGTGATCTTGAGGTTGAAGTCCTCGCCGAGCTTACGCTGTAAATCCGCGATGCTGGCACCCTCCTCCGCCCAGGTGTGGAGTGCCTTGGCTTGTTCCTCGGTCAATTGGCTCTTGCTAAACATCAGAGTCATTCAGGCCGGAAGCGACCCGATGCCAAGCGGAATTTCCGCGGATGAGAGCGAAAAGCTGCACTGGGGCCAGAACGCGAGCCTCACGCATGAGCGCGCGAGCCAGCATCTCTGGGCCTTGATTGCCACCCGCTTAGCGTCCACCGCCACGCATGCGGTCGCGCCAGCCATTGCCGTTGCCATTACCGTTGCCGTTGCTGCCCCCTTCGCCGCTGAGAAGGCGCTGCTTGGTGTCCGCGTCGAATGCTGGGCTAGCTTGGATGTATTGTTCAGCAGCGGTGCGGTCCTCGGCAACCCAACGGGCAGCGGACATCTGCAGGGTACGCTCGCGGGTGCGCTCATCGGTGATGCTTTCCGCAACAGTAATCACGGCCTTCGGGTTGCTCGACATGTTGCTGAAAACGTACGTGGAAGCAGCGCGGTCGCGGACATCGCCGGCCGGCAGGCTGGTCAAGAGCGCTTGGGCGCCGGCATCGTTGGTGCGCGAGTAACTCATCATGAGAGGGCGAATGGCCTCCTGCTGGGCGTCCGCGCTGCCGTTAGCCAATACCCAGCTAATCCCCGCCTGGGGGTTGGTTTTGCCCAAGCCCTGAGCAATGACGTTGGCGGCCTCGTCACGCGAGCGGCCCTCAGGCAGGCCAGCATACTTGGCGGAGGCCAGTTTCGGATCGCTCATTGCAAGGCCGCGAAGTGCGGAAGAGAGGGCCGCATCGCGTTGATCGGCAGGAAGTCCATCGATCCAAGATTCAGTCTTTCCCCAGTCCTTGGATGCCCACTCGCGGGCGATGGTTGAATTGGCATCTCCGCGCTGGCCTTCTTCCATACCGGCCACCATGACTGCGGCCTTTTGAGGATCCTGCTTGGCAAGTTGCTCAATGACGCCACCCATGGCCGCGCGGCTATCGCCGCCCTTAAGGGTTTTAGCCCATGCCATGGCACCTTCTGGATCCTGCTTAGCCCATTCACCGGCAATGATCGACGAGGCAGAACCACCCCCGCGGCCGCCGCGGCCACCGCCCATTTCCATGGCCCCCATCATGGCGAACTCACGCGGATTTTTCGCGTAATACGCGGCGGCATTCTCCGGATCGGTGCTAGCCCAGCTTTGCAGCACGGTTGGTTTCACGAACATGCCAGTGAAGCCCATCTTATCTGTGTGAGCCATCGCCTCATTTGGGGTAATCTCGGCCCACTTGGCGAACAACAGATAGGCTGCAATGATTCGGTCGGTCGATGGCAGGCTCTCGAGCTTATCGGCTTCCGCAGCAAACTGGTCAGCGTTGAGCTTGCCGTAGTAATCGATGAGCGACTGGACGCGGCTGACTTGGCTCGGCTCACGGTAAATTTCATCCATGTTGCGCGAGCGGCCCTTTGTCACTGCAGCATCGGAGCCGCCGGGTTTGGTGCCACGGCGCACCGTCCGGGTGGCGGGCGCCTTCGAATCAATGGCCGGGCCGACGGCGGCTTCGTGGCCAGAGCCCACGAGATAGCCGGAGGCGGCACCAACGGCGAGAGTAACAACCGGAATGAACCACGGGTTTTTGTTCATAATTCGAATAAAACAGTTCTAGCCCGATGAGAACACCGTGGAAAGACAGTAGTTGCGCGGGATCCATCGTTTCCAGCCTCATAGGCAAGACCTCTTGTCGAAGAAGTTGCTGATGGAGAAACGTTTGAATCAGGAAAGGCCGCTTCAAGTTGACGAGGCGGGCAACGGGGGTAGACCATCTGGGCAACTTTACCCGGCGTTGGGTCGGACCTCGGGACGGATTGTCCGCTTGCGTTCGCCGACCCATTCGATGGTGGCGAAGAAGGAGCCGAGCTGTTTTCCACCGGCGAGTTGGCCATCAAAGTAGGCCTCGAGATCGATGGGACCGGCCTCGACATCAATGCCGACGCTGATGGCGGATGCACCGGCGAGGACATCGACGATGACTTCCTCACGGTTGACGCGGACGTGGGCCTTGCCTTGGCGTAGGCGGCCAAGCTGCTTGAGTTCCTCGGCGCCGGCATCGGCGGGCAGCAAGCGCAGGGTCACTTTGTAGTGGCCCTCACGTGCGGCTTGGAGCCACCAACGACCGGTGATCGCAGGTTGAGTTTCGCGTTTGGCGGGAACGGCGAGATCCGCGAGTAACTGCTTGATCTGAGATTGGTTGTAGGCGAATTCGGGGCCCTCTGCGCCCTCGATGTCGCGCGGCGCCCACCAATCGTAGGCGGTGAGAGTGACGAGTGGTTGCTGGGGGGAGCCGATAATGTAGCGGACTGGTTGCTGGAGAACGGGTGCGACCTTTTCCCACCAGGTTCCATAGGCGGTTGTGAGGCGTGCGACGACCTCGGGGTGTTGGTCGAAAACATTGTGCTGCTCAGCGGGGTCGGCGTTGAGGTCAAACAAGTTCAGGCCGACCATGCGGAACTGCGGATCCCTGATTGAGTAATTGCGGAAGCGATGCTGCACCGGGCTTTGGGTAGCCGGCCAACGCCCGGCATGGGTGATGACGACGCGCTTCTGCGGCAGCGGTTGCTTGGCGATCAGAGCGGGCCCGAGATCGACGCCATCACCGGTCCAGGCCTCCGGAAGGGCCGCACCACACCAAGCGGCAAGAGTGGGGAGCAAATCGACGTGGGCGGCAAGGTCACTGACGCAGCGTGGCTCGAGCTTTGCCGGCCAGCGGAGGAAGCACGGCACGCGAAAGCCGCCCTCCGGCGGCGAACCCTGTTTTCCAAGCGCGTCAAAGTTGCGTGTCGCCATCGCTGACCCGCTGTCGCTTATCAGGATGACGATTGTATCCTGGGCAACTCCGCTTGCCTCAAGAGATGCCATAAGGGCGCCGAAGTTCGCGTCTTGGGAGGCGTTGCTGGCAAGGTAGAGAAAAAATGGTTGCTGCGCCTTGGCTTGCAGCTCCATCCAGTGGGTCGCCTCGCGAAAAAAGATCTCCGAGGCATCGCCGACGTATGGCTGCCATGTCCCGTTGTGCTGGAGGAAAGGAGATTTGTGGGAATTGCCCCAATGGTCGGGCGTTTGGCCAATGCCACCGCCACCGTGGATTAGAACCTCCTGGAATCCCCGGTCTTGAGGCCTGCAGGGATAGTTTTCCCCAAGGTGCCACTTGCCAAAGATCGCTGTCGCATACCCGGCTCCGCGAAGAACCTCGGGCAAAGTGACCGCGCCAGGCGCCAACAGACTGCGTCCCATGAGGGTGTGACTGACACCGACGGCAAACTCGTGTTTGCCGGTCATCAAGGCGGCACGCGTCGGCGAACCGCTTGGGCTCACAAAAAATTGCTGAAGGCTTACTGATGACTCGCGGAAGGCCTCGATCATGGGCGCCTTGGGGGCGGGCTTGGGATTCGCCGCGGGATCGACAAAACCTTGATCCTCCGCGACAACCAGAATCACGTTGGGCTTTCCAAGGGCGTCGGCAAACAGCAGCATAAACACCCAAAGAAGCGTCCACCCGCGTTTCGCACCTAACATTGTCGACCGCATACACCGCATGCCTGCCTGCAACAAGCCCTTCCGCGTCCTGTTTGTCTGCATGGGCAACATCTGCCGCTCGCCCGCGGCTGACACAGTAATGAGGCATCTTGTTGAGAGCCAAGGGCTAAGCGGGCTCATTGAAGTTGATTCGGCGGGCACCATTGGGTACCACAGCGGCAAGGGGCCGGATCCGCGGATGGCGTCCGCACTGAAGCGCCGGGGCTACTCCCCCGGCGGATGCGCGCGCCAGGTGGTGGTTGCGGACTTTGATGCATTTGACTTGGTGCTGGCGATGGATGAGGACAACCTGAGCCACTTGCGAGACTTGGCTAAAACCGCCGCGCAGCGGGAAAAAATCCGGCGCTTCACGGGATTTTGCCACCATCATAAGGAGAGAGAAATTCCCGACCCCTATTATGGAGGCGACGAGGGGTTTGAGGACGTGGCCGATCTGATCGAGGATGGAACCAGGGGCCTGCTTGCGTGGATCTCCCAGCAACTCTCCGCATGAAGACCGCTGCGGGCCAGATTGTGGGATTTTCCTCACTACTGCTCGTGGCGTCCTGCGCGACTGCGCCTGAGACGCCACTGGTGCCTTGCGTTGCCGGCCCCGCTGCGAGCGTGACGCGCGATGAAGTTCTGGCCATTGCCGCCGCCTATTCCACGATGGAGTGGCGACCAACTACTCACCATGCATTCCATGGCATTGATACCAAAGGGGTCCGAATCGACACCCCAGATGCCGGATTCCGCCTTGCGGCAAAATCCGGTTGGTGGAAGCCGGGCCACTTGGAGACGGGAATGCCTTACAAGTGGGGTGGCTTCGATACTCCGGCAAGCTTTCACACGGGGCTGAAGGCGGGCAAATTCGCCGGCGACGTTCATTCTGCCGAGAAGCGGCGGCTTTTGGACGCGGCGGTGAGCGGGCAGGCGGTCGGGATTGACTGCTCGGGGTTTATTTCCCGCTGCTGGCGGCTGGACCGGTCCTATTCGACCCGGGAAATGGGTCCTCTCACCGATCTGATCGGCTGGGATGAGCTAAGGCCTGGTGACATCCTGAACGCGTACAACCGCCACGTGGTGCTCTTTGTCTCATGGGATGCCGGTGGGGAAAGCCTGCTGACCTTTGAGGCGGGAACCTTTCCGGACTGGAAGGTCAGCGCCAAGCGGATTCCAGTGAAACTCCTCAAGGACAACAATTTCCAGCCACTGCGCTACCGCCGGATCAAGGATGTTGCACCCTCGGGGAAGTCGTAAAAAGTCGCGAGCGCGGTGGCGGATGAATTTTTACCCTCTATAGTTGGCCATGCCCCATGACTTGCCAGCGGATCCTGAGCCCACCGTGTCAAAGCTTGGCGAGCTCATCTTTTCCTTCCTCGGGAACATTCCTGATTCGGATCAAGAACTGAGCTCCACGCCAGCAGCGACCGCCGCCAAGGTTGCGCGGTCTGCCGCCGCCTCGGCAGCCACCACGGCAAGTGCCTTGGCGCTGCCGCCCGGCCCGCTGGGTTGGATTACCGTGGTGCCCGAGATCCTCGCAGTTTGGCGCATCCAGACGCGCATGGTTGCCGATATCGCCGCGGTTTATGGCCAGACATCCTGGCTGTCGCGCGAGCAGATGCTCTACTGCTTATTCCGCCACGCCGCAGCCCAGGCAGTGCGCGACATTGCCGTGCGCGTCGGCGAGCGCGTCCTGATCAAAACAGCCTCGCGCGAGACCCTTCGCGGAGTGACACAGAAAATCGGCGTTGCCCTCGGCAAGCAGGCGCTCAAAAAAGGAGCCTCGCGGTGGATCCCGCTCGCCGGCGCCGCCGCGGTGGGCGCTTATGCTTTCTACGACACGACCCAGGTGGCACGCACGGCCATCAAACTCTTTGAGGCCGCCGAGACACCGCCCTCGCCACCGCCCTCGCCGCCGCTGCCGCTCATCGGCTAAGAGCTTACAGTCTAATGCCCTTGCGCAAGAGGGCGACGAGCACGCCCTGGATGACGAGCTCGCGGGCGGGGATGAGGTCCGGATAGAGCTCGTTTTCGGCGTGGAGGAACGGCTTGCCGCTTTCCACGAGATAGCGCTTTAGCGTCGTCTCGCCGTCGATGAGGGCGGCGACGATGTCGCGGTGACGCGGCTGGCGGAACTCCATGACGACGATGTCCCCATCGCAGATATGGGCATCGACCATCGAGTCGCCACGCACTTTGAGGGCAAAAGTGCGGGCATTGCGCGGCACGCCCAGCGAGGTGACATCGATCGAGAGGCAGCCGTCGCGCTGCGGCTCGACTGCGGAGGCCATACCTGCGGCGATCTGGCCAAAGATCGGGATGTCGATGATTTCATCGCGATCAAGTTCCTCGGGGAAGATCACGGCGCGCGCCTTGCCTGCCAGGCGCTGGATAACCCCCTTGCGCTCAAGTGCGCGCAAGTGGCTCATGGCCGCCGTCTGGCTGGCGAAGCCGAAGTGGTTCTGAATCTCACGGGTTGAGGGCATTACGCCATTTTCCCGCTGAGACGAGCGGAGGTAGGCAAGAATCTCCTCCTGACGGTCGGTAAGGTCATTGCTCATGGGCTTGGCGGTTTGGCGGTTTGGCGGTTTATGCAACAGGGACTCAATCGAACAGTGTTCGAGAGAACAAAGCACGCACGCAGGGAGCCTGCAAGTGAATTTCCCCTACTAACAGCGCGGTTTCGCCCTTGAAGAATCCGCCGGGGTTCATGAGATTCCCTTACCCATGCGCCGCCCGACCTTTCTTCCCCTCGCAGCAGCCACGATGGCCGCTTTAGTATTGAGTTCGTGTGGATCGCCGGCGCCGCCGATGCGCCAGACGAGGCCTACCTCAGGCGACTGGGCGGCACCCGCGGCGCCGATCGCGCGGCTCGCAACCCCGCCGCCGTCAAGCGCGCCAGCCGTGGCGGCCGAGTCGGCGATGGTGATTGATGTGGAATCCGGCCAAGTGCTCTACGAGAAGAACTCGCGCACGCCGCGGGCGATCGCGAGCACGCAGAAGCTGCTGACGGCCTTGTGCGTGCTGGACGCGGGGAGCTTGGACCAGCAAGTGACGATTCAGGCGTCGGACAGCAATGTTGAGCCGACCCGTCTGGGGTTCAAGACAGGCGACGTTTACACCCGGCGGCAACTGCTCGAGGTGCTTATGGTCAAGAGCTGCAACGATGTGGCACGGGCGCTGGCGCGCGACGTCGGCGGCTCGCAGGAGGGTTTTGCCGCGCGCATGAACGCCAAGGCGCGCTCACTGGGGATGATGAACTCAAATTTTGTCAACCCGCATGGGCTGACGGCTCCTGGCCAGATCTCGACGGCGCGTGACTTGGCGATTCTCGGGCGTCGCGCCTACGGGAGCCCGGTCCTGCGGCGCTTCATGAGCACCAAGGCGATGACCTTCCGCTTCAGTGACGGCCGCACCCAAGTGCTGGAAAACACCAACAAAGTGCTGAAGAAGCTCAGCTTCTGCAATGGGATGAAGACCGGCACAACCAACGCGTCGGGCCGCTGTCTGGTTTCGAGCGGCACCCTGAACGGCCGCTCGGTTGTCGTGGTGGTGCTTAAGAGCAACACTCCCAATGTCTGGAGCGACTCGGAAAAACTCCTTCGCTGGGCACTGAATTCTCCCCAAGGCACCTAGCCGATGCGCGACCCCGAAAGCGAGCTGGCAGACCTTGAGGCCAAGCACCTGCGGCGCCGTCTCAAGCGGCTGGAAAGCCCCCAGGGAGCACGCGTTGAGCTCGCTGGGCGCGAGCTGCTGAATTTTTCATCCAATGATTACCTTGGCTTGGCTAACCATGCGGCCCTCAAACAAGCGTTTATTGACGGGATCGCCCGTTATGGTACGGGCGCGGGCGCATCGCGCTTGGTAAGTGGTTCGCAGGCGCCCCATCACGCACTTGAGGAGGCGCTGGCGGCGGCTAACCACACGGCGGCGGCCGTGATGTTTTCCTCCGGGTATGCGGCCGCCGTGGGCACCCTGCCGGCCTTGGTCGGCAAGGGTGACGTCATCCTGCTGGACAAGCTTTGCCATGCCTCGCTCATTGATGGAGCGAGGCTTAGCGGAGCCAAGCTGAGGGTTTTCCCGCACCAGAATCTTGAGAAGCTGGAACGACTCTTGGCAAGCGAGCGGCGCAGCTTGCCGACGAGCTCGCGGGTGCTCATAGTGACCGAATCGGTTTTCAGCATGGACGGCGACCTTGCGGCGCTGCGCGAGATCGTGGCGCTTAAGGAGAAATATGGCGCGCTGCTGCTGTTGGATGAGGCACACGGCTTTGGCGTCCTCGGGTCAAGTGGCATGGGCCTGGCCGAGGCGCTTGGGATCCAGTCCGGGGTGGACATCCACATGGGCACGCTGAGCAAATCCGCCGGTCTGGCGGGTGGCTATGCGGCGGCAAGCCGGCCGTTCATCGATCTACTGATCAACCGGGCAAGGTCGTTTGTCTTTTCGACTGCCACGCCACCGGCGCTGGCCCACGCTGGACTCACCGCGCTGGAATTATGCCGCGGCCCGGAGGGCGCCGCGCGACGCGGGAAACTTGCCAGCCATCGGCATGCACTGGCCACGGCGCTGGCCTTACCTGCGCCGCCCGCGGGGATTTTTCCGCTCATTCTGGGGTCCGCCGCTGCGGCCTTGGACGCCTCTGCCGCGCTTCACGCTCACGGTTTTTTGGTGCCGGCGATCCGCTACCCCACCGTCCCCTTGGGTGCTGCGCGGTTGCGCGTAACGCTCAGCGCCGCTCATGAAGTTAAGGATATTGCCGCGCTGGCGGTCGCCCTTCGCGGTGTTTTGTGAAAATCCCGCTCGCCGTGGATGCCCGCATCAGGCATCAAGCTGGCAGTATGAAGGCCACCTTACTCAGCGTCGTTGCGTTTGCATTTACCAGCTCTCTTGCCTGCCACGGCGCGGAAGTGGACGCGGAAGGGTTCACCCCTATCTTTGATGGCAAGACACTTGCGGGCTTCACCAAGGTGGGTGGCGACGGGGAGTTCCGCGTCGAGGACGGCCAGATCGTCGGCCACGGGGCCAACGTCAAGGCCAACACCTTTCTGCGCACCGACAAGACCTTCAAGGACTTCGATTTCCGTTTCCAAATGAAGTTCGATGACCTGACGGGCAATTCCGGCATGATGTTCCGCGGCCTGCAAAAGGATGGCAACGGCCGGGTCTTCGGCTACCAGTGCGAACACGACAACGGCAAGGACCGCGCGTGGACCGCCGGCCTCTACGACGAAGCGCGCCGCGGCTGGCTCTCGCCAGACAAAAAGAACCCCAAGGACAGCGCGGAATTCACCAAGAAGATTCAAGGCCTGATGAAGTGGGCCGATTGGAACGACATCCGCATCGTCGCCAAGGGCAAAAAGATCGAGATCTTTCTCAACGGGACCCAAGTGGTCGATTACACCGACGACGGCAAGGAATTCACTCCCGAGGGCTTCTTCGGCATGCAGGTTCATGCGGGACCGTCCTGTAACGCGCGCTGGCGCAGCCTGCGCATCAAGGAGCTGTAGGCCGCAAGGTCTGGCCCCGAGGCTCCGGCCCCGAGGCTCCCCACAAGGTCTGGCCCCGAGGCTCCCCAGGTTCATGCGGGACCGTCCCGTAACGCGCGATGGCGCAACCTGAGCATCAAGGAGCCGGAGGCCAAATGGTCTGGCCCCGAGGGTCTGCAACGCTCGCTGGTGTAGGCCGCAAGGTCTGGCCCCGAGGCTCCCCAGTCCTGTAACGCGCGCTGGCGCAGCCTGCGCATCAAGGCGGAGGCCAAATGGTCTGGCCCCGAGAGTCTGCAACGCTCGCTGGTGTAGGCCGCAAGGTCTGGCCCCAAGGCTCCCCAGTCCTGTAACGCGCGCTGGCGCAGCCTGCGCATCAAGGAGCTGTGGGCCGCAAGGTCTGGCGCCGAGGCTTCCCCGAGGGCTTCTTTGGCATAGAGGTTCGTGCGGGCTGGTCCTGCAATGCGCGCTCTTCAAGCCTCAGGGGCGCGGG
>JBILQA010000275.1:0-4184 GCA_044373535.1 Akkermansiaceae bacterium
GATCTCATGGCTGACGGTGGACAACAAGTTGGTCTTCATGTCGTCAAGCCATCGGAAGCGGGTCACGTCCATGAGCAGAATCGCCCACCCTTGACGCTCGCGGTCGGGCGTCGAAAAGCGAAACACTCGCGGCAGGTAAAAAACCTCCATCTCCTCGACCCGGAACAACACCGCATCGCGCGGGTCCTGCGGTAGGTAGTTCTCGCCCGACTCGCGACACGCCTGGAAGCGCTTCTCGATCTTGGCCGGCAGGCGGTCTGCAAGATGAAGGTGCCCGAGGAGCTCCTCGGCGGCCGGATTGATTTGGGTGACTTCCCCATGATTATCCAGCATGAACACGGGAGAGGGAATCGCCGCCAGGATGGCGCGGTTCTGCATGTTCGTCTCCATCAGGCGCGCGTCCATCTGGCGCCGGCGAATCCGCAACTCCGCGGCCATTTCGTTGAAGGCCGGAATGAGCTCAGAGAGCTCCGTGCGCGAGCGCGGCGCCTGCAGCGAGAGCTCGAAATTGCCGCGCTTCACCTCGCGGATGGACTCCGTCAGGCTCACCACCGGATCGACCACCGAGCGGACCAACTGAAAGAAGATCATCACGGCGATGACCGTGCCGATGACCATCAGGGTGATGATGAACAGCACGCTCTCTTGGGCGCGCGCGCTCACCTGGTCCGCGCTGCGAAACATTTGCTCCTCAAAGATCACCATGGCCGACTGCGACAAGTCGGTCACCCTTTGGCTCAGGCTGAAAATCTCAGCCAGCGCCGTGGCGCGCTCGCCTCGCAGCGGCGGGGGCGTCAGCAACAACTTGCCGAAGCTGCGCAAATATTCGTCCACCGCAGGACGCAGCCGCTCAACTCCTCCCCGCATCCGCGCGGCTGCGTCCGGGTCGCCCTGGGCGCTTGCCGCGATCCTCGCATCGAGGGTGTCAAGCGCCTCGGCCATCTTCTTCTCCGTGCTCTCGAAGATCGTGGTGGGCAAATCCACCCCCGCGCCCTCGGGTGCATCGAGGATCCGTGGAATATAGAACGTGTTGTTCGTGGAGGACGTCAGCCGGAACGATTGGGCCGCACTGATGCTTGCATAGTTCTCCTGCAGCTGGCTGGTGAAATCCCGCGACGACGAGCGGATCAGCAGCAAGCCCGCCATGCCGACCCCGGCGAGCAAGAGCACCAGAGTCGCCAATCCGGAAAACAGCCGTGCCTTGAGCATCTACTCGATTTCGAAGCGCTTGCGCTTGCGGTAAAGCGTCGCCTTGTCGATCCCGAGGATTTCCGCGGCATCCTGCAGGTTTGGGGCCCATTCCAGAACCCGCTCGATGTGCGCACGTTCCAAGGTCTCCAAGGAGATTTCCGCGCCGACGACCAGGTCCCCCCCGCCATTGCTGCCGTTGACAACCTCCTCGGCACGCGTCGGCTTGGGCAGGTCGCATGCTTCGATCTTGTCGCCGCGGGCAAGGATCACCGCGCGCTCAATTGAATTGCGCAACTCACGCAGGTTCCCGGGCCACCCGTGGCGCAGCAGCACCGCGTGGGCATCCTCACTGAAGCCCTTGAATTTCCGCCCGACTTGACGGGCAAAGAACTCGAGGTACTCCGCGGCGATGCGAACCAGATCCTCGCGCCGCGCGCGCAGCGGCGGCATCGTCACGCTGATGACGTTGAGCCGGTAATAGAGATCCTCACGGAACGCTCCAGTTGCCACGCACTCCTCGAGGTTCTGGTTGGTCGCGGCGATCACCCGGACCTTCGCCTGGCGCGTGTTGTTCTCTCCGAGCCGCTCGTACTCACGCTCCTGCAACAAGCGCAACAACTTCGGCTGGATCTCCAGCGGCAGCTCGCCAATCTCATCCAAAAACAACGTGCCCCCGTCCGCCGCGTGCACCTTCCCCCACTTGTCCTTCACCGCCCCGGTGAACGCACCCTTCACGTGGCCAAACAAGTCACTCTCGAGCAACTCGCGCGACAAGCTCGGGCAACTCACCGTGACAAACGGCTGGTCGGCCAAGTGGCTGTGGTCGTGGATGTAGCGCGCAATCACGCTCTTCCCGGTGCCGCTCTCCCCGAGGATCAAGATCGACGCCGGGGTGGCCGCCGCACGGTTGAGCGTGTCCAAGGCGGCCCGCGCCTCCGCGTCGGCCGAATCAAAGCGCATCGGCGGCCGGCTGGTGCTCACCTCCCCCTGCAGGTCCTCGACCGTGCGCTGCAGCCGGGTGATCTCCGTGCGCGTCCGCAAAGCCTTCTCCGCCTTCGCCAAGATCGCCCGCAACTGCCCCGGCGCAAATGGCTTCTCCAGATAGTCAAAGGCCCCCGCCTGGGTCGCCTTCACCGCCGTCTCAATCGATGCGTGGGCGGTGAAGATCACCACCAGCTGCGCGGGCGCCGCCTTCAGGACCCGCCCGAGGACTTCCAGCCCGTCGTCGTCCCCCAGGCGCAAGTCCAGGAATATCAAGTCATACGGCTGCTCCTTCAGCTTCAGCAGGGCAATCTCCGCGCTGTCGGCGGTCTCCGCATAGTGGCCCTCGCTCTCCAAGGCAAACTGCGTGGTCGTGCGAATCGATTTTTCGTCGTCTACAATGAGAATATCCATGGAGGGTGGTTGAGAATCGCGCCGTGCGCAGCGCATCAGAAAAGGACCAACTGGCCATCCGCCGCTAACCAGGGCCCGCGGCGCGTAAGCATGGGACCAATTCCCCAGCACGCAACCCGAAATGAACCGTCGCTGCAATGCTGTGCCAAGTATCGGCGGCGAATTGCCTTTCGCAAGGCGCCGTTTGCTTGCGCCCCGCGGTTTGCAACGCCGACGCCCGGCGCACTTCCGTCTCGGGTCCCGTCGCCGCTGGTGGTCAACCGCCTCCCTAGCCACCCAGCGCTGGCACAAACACTGCGAACCCAACCGGGTCATGCTCAACCCGATCATCTCACGTTTTTTTTCCTGCCACGCCCGCCCCGCCCCCGCGATGCGCCTCGGCTTGGGCGCGCTGGGTGTCCTTGTCCTGCTTCTCGCGCCCCTCGTCTCACTCACCGCCAACGCGCCCGCTGTTCCCGGGCTTCAGCAACCCATCCTCAAGCTCCAGATCCACTCCGGTGCGCACCACTCGCCGTGACCCAGCCCGCCAGACCCTCGCAGACGCGCTTCTAAGACGCGCTTCTAAGCCGCGCCTCTCAGCCGCGCCTCTCATTCTGGCGGATTTGCCTTGCGCCCGCGCCGGGGCCGTTGCCTCCTCCCCGGACTATGAGCGAGCTATCCGACATCCGCATCACCTTTAAGACCTCCAAGGGCGACATCAACGCACGCATCTTTGCCGCAGACGTCCCGGTGACGGCGGCAAACTTTCTCAATTTGGCGGCGCGGGGCTACTACGACGGCCTGAAGTTCCACCGCGTCATCCCTGACTTCATGGTTCAGGGCGGTTGCCCGTCAGGGACCGGCACCGGCGGCCCGGGCTACAAGTTTGAGGACGAGTGCAAGCCCCACCTGCTGCACAACAAGCCGGGGATCCTCTCGATGGCCAATGCCGGCCCGAACACCAATGGGTCGCAGTTTTTCATCACCCACGTGCCGACCGCGTGGCTTGACGGCAAGCACACGGTGTTTGGCGAGGTCCTTTCCGGCCAGGACGTCGTCAACCTGATCCGCGGCGGCGACAAGATCGAGTCCTTGGTGGTTCTCGACTCCACTGACGCGCTCTTTGAGGACCAAAAGCACCGCATCGCCGACTGGAACAAGAAGCTCGGCTAGGCCCGGCTCTCAGCGCCCCATCAAACTAAAAACGGCCGGAGGTTCCCCCCGGCCGTTTTTTTAAATGCCTGGTGGCTGCGCACTTCAGTCGATGACTTCCGGCCAGTCGGTGTGGAAGAACTCGCCGCGCGGCTTGTCGATGCGCTCGTAGGTGTGGGCGCCAAAGAAGTCGCGCTGGGCCTGCAACAGGTTGGCCGGCAGCACCGCGCTGCGGTAGCTGTCGTAATAGCCAAGCGAGGCGCTGAAGGCGGGTACCGGGATGCCCGCCAAGGTGGCCGTGGCGATGACCTCGCGCCAGTTCTGCTGGAACTGGTTGAGCAGGTCCTTGAAGTACGGGGCGAGCATCAGGTTGCGCAGCTCCGGATTGGTCCGGTAGCTCTCGGTGATGTGGTTGAGGAAGCGGGCGCGGATGATGCAGCCGCCGCGCCAGATGGCCGCGATCTTGG
>JBILQA010000252.1:0-4567 GCA_044373535.1 Akkermansiaceae bacterium
GGCCTTCTTTACCGCAGGGGCAATTACTTTCCATCACGTCGCCACCTTCAAAATCTCCCGCGGGCTCTTCCGCGCACGTCTGCTGCGCTGGTGCAAAAAAAAGTCCTACACCATCCCACCGCTCGAGCCCCGCCGCCACGCCCTCTTCGCCGCGGTCTTCGCCGCTCTCCATGGGCCACCCTATATCGCCAAGCTCTATCTGATAGCTTTGACCGATATTCCGCTCCGCATTTATCTGCTAGCCGGCGTGCCTGTCTACATTGTCTTTGCGCTGCCGCTGGTGGCCTTTGGCGAGGCGTTCCTGCACCTCAAGGCTGTCTGGCTTATCGGCTTCGCTACGCTCGTGGTGGGCACGCTCCTCCTGGGTCGTTGGGCAAAAGGCCATTCATGGGCTGCGCCAAAGGTGCCCGGCGAGGAACCGCCAAGCTAACAAGGGCACCGCGGCAAGCGCAGCTCCACCTCGGCCACCAGCGGCAGGTGGTCGGAGAACAGGCGCGCCGCGTAGGCGTGGCTCTCGATGATCCTAAACTCGCTGCTGAAAAACAGGTAATCGAGCCGCCGCCGAGGCCGCCACGCCGGAAATGTCGCCGCCGAGGTGGCCATCTGCAGCTTGGTCTCGACCAGCAACTCCATCTCCTCCTCGCGCGAGACATTGAAGTCGCCCGCGAGGATGGTGGGACGAACGTCCCCATCACCCACCAGCGCGGCGATCCGATGGATCTGCCGCGCGCGCTGGCCTAGATCCAGTGTTAGATGGGTGGCTAGCACCCGCACGGCAATCCCGCCGATGCTGACCTCCGCCTCGCTCAAATGGCGCGGCTCGCCGACCCCCGGAAGCCGGTGGTTGGCGACAAAGCGCACTGGGAAGCGCGCGCAAACGGCATTGCCCTGGTTGATCCTAGCCCGCACCACATGGGTGGGAAAAAATGCCTGCTCGGGCATTCCGCCCCCGTTGGCCACCAAGGCCACTTGGTCGATCCCTTGGGTGCGCTCCGAGGGCCCATTGACCTCGCTCAGAACCGCAACGTCAATCCGCTCAGAGCTAAGGAATTCCGCGGCACCCATGAGGGCCGCCGAGTCGTGCGGGCGGAAATATTTCCATCCCGTGCGCAAGTAGTCGCAATAGCCACCGATGGTGCCGATGCCATTTTGCAGGTTGCTCACCGCAATCCGCAGGCGCAGCAGGTTGTGGCTTGAATCCGCCGACATTGACAAAACCCTCGGGTATTTTCCAATTATTTCCAGCCTGCGGTGTCATTCCCCACGAGCGCCGCGAGCCCCCGACTCGCGGAGGCCTCCGGCCGGGCCGCGGCCGGGCCTATTTACGGGCTCGCAAGTGAGATTTCCTACTCCATCATCAATCCCATGAAAACGTTCCCGCATCTTGCTTTCGCCGTCGTCCTGCTCGGCCTCACCTCAACTGTGAGCGCCAGCATGTTGCCCGGCGCCAAACCCAAGGAGTGGCCGCCCAATGCCGCCAAGCACGTGGTGACCATCGTGCGCACCGCCAAGGACGCCACCGGGGAGAGGATGATCTCCGCCGCCGAAGCCGCCACACCGCCAAAGGCCGACGTCTTGGCCGCCGCCAAACTCGATCCCGCACCCGCTGACCCGAAACTCTGGTGGAGCAGCGAAACGTTGGGCATCAAAATCCCTTTCGCCATCACCGCGGAGGCCATCGCCTACTACGCCAGCCTTGTCGACGGCTACGGCAAGCAGACCGTCACGCGCTTCATCGAGCCTAGCAGCGAGTTGAACTATCAGGCGATTGTCACCAAGGAGGCAACCGTCGAGCTGGATGGGAAAAAGTTCAGTGATGTCTATCTGGTGACCATGAAGCTGAATTTCTCCGAGAATTTCGCCGCCTCGGACACCACCGGGATGATGTTCACCAAGGAGCGCAAGGTGGTCCTCGATAAGGACGGCAAGGTGCTGCACATCTCCGGCGATGGCGAAACCCAGGCAGCTGTTATCGCCATCTGATTTCCATCTCGCCTTTTCGACTCATGGGCGAGACGCCCTTCAATCTTTCCGCCGTGGAGGGATCGGGGCGGATCTCCAGAAACTTCATTTCAGGTCCACGTTGACGCGCTTCGCCCAGGCCATCCATTCGGCGGCCAGTTCGGCCGTCAGCTCGGGCTGCTCCTTGGCCAGGTCGTTCTGCTCGGTTGGATCGGCCACAAGGTTGTAAAGCTCCCAGGCTGGCTTGTTAGGCATGCGCTTGCCCCACGCGATCTTCCATTCGCCGCGGCGCAGGCCGCGCGCGCGCTCGTGCTCAAAGGCGAGGCTGCGCTGGGCAAGGGCAGAGCCGGTAAAGGTCGGCACCAGCGAGACGCCCTCGAGCGGGATGAGCGTCTTGCCCTTGAACTCGGCGGGCTTGGCCGCCCCGGCAAGGGCGGTGAGGGTTGGCACCATGTCCATCAGGTGCACCGGATCGCCGACCCAGGTGCCGCCTTGTTTGATCGATGCCGGAAAATGAATGATCAACGGGCTGCGCAGACCGCCCTCGTGGCAAAAATGTTTGTAGAGCTTGAGCGGCGTGTTGCCCAGATTGGCCCAGGCGCTGCCATACGAGCTGTGCGTTCCGGGCTGGCCGACCTGTTGGAGTTCGGCGCCGCGGCGCACGGTGGTCACTCCCCTGCGGGATTCCCCGTCAAATCCAAACGGCCCCCATTCATAACAGGCGCCATTATCGCTGAGAAAAACAATCACGGTATTTTCCATCTCGCGGTTCTTCTCCAGGTCGGCGAGAATCCTCCCGATCCCCGCGTCGACGTGCTCAACCATCGCGGCGTACGTTGCCATGCGCCGCGCCAAATCCTCACGCCGGTCCGGGTCAAGCGAATCCCATGCCGGGTTCTGCCTGCCGGCATAACCGTTAGATATGGCGTCGCTGTCCATCGGGACAAGCTCACGCGGCGGCAGGGCGGTGTTAGCTGGGAACATGCCGAGCTTCTTCTGGCGCTCAAGCCGCTCCTGGCGCAAAACGTCCCAGCCCTTGCGATAGGTCGCCATGTGGCGCTCGATGTCCGCCTGCGGCGCCTGGATCGGGAAGTGCGGCGAGGAATGCGCGAGGTAGACAAACCACGGCTGGCCCTTTTTTTCCCGCGCCTGACGCAGGAACTCCAGGGTGTAGTCGGTGAAGGCGTCCGTCGCGTAAAACGGACCCGCCTGGTTGCCGAGCTCCGGCTTGCGCTCGGCGGGCAGGCGGGCATAGAGCTTTGGGTTCCACTGGTCGAGCGAGTGGGCTGTTAGGTTCTGATAGCCAAAATACTCGTCAAACCCACGGCCAATCGGACCCGGGGCACCCAGATGCCACTTGCCGACCATCCAGGTCGAGTAGCCCGCGGACTTAAGCCGCTCGGCGAGGGTCATGGACTCGTCGTTGAGGCGGCCGAGGTAGGCCGGCCCCCGGTTAGGCTGGAAGGCTGTCATCTCGGCCACCCCCGCCTGGTGCGGATGCAGTCCGCTCATCAAGGATGCGCGCGACGGGCAGCAGCGCGCCGAGGTGTAGCAGGACGTGTAGCGCAGCCCGCCGGCGGCCAAGCGGTCGAGGTTGGGCGTGGGAATCTCCCCGCCGTAGCACCCCAGGTCGCTGAAGCCGAGGTCGTCCGCGAGGACCAGCAGGATGTTGGGGCGCTCGGCCGCGCCCAACGGTCCAGCGAGGAAGATGGCCACTGCCAAGCAGGCCGCTTTGGCCGCGCGGGCCACGGCATAGGGCCTAAGTATTGGAGCCGGATTCAAATCGAGTGCGCGCATGATTCAATCCAATGGGATCAAATCGCCGCCCCTGCAATCCCCGAATTCGGCGCCGGGCCGCGCGATGGCATCCAGGTTCTAGCCGACAGGGAGGAATTGCTTCCCGCTTGTGGAAATCAGGCCGGCGATTCAGGCTGCGGCCATGAAAATCCCGGTGGCTGCCGCTGTTCCGCTGAGTTTGGCTTTGTTGTTAGGGCCGCTGGGCGCCGCCGCGCCGGCCCGGGCGGCCGACCCGGGTAAAGGCCAGGAGGCACTCGTTGCCCTTTACAAGGAGTTCCGTGCCTTTGCCATGCCGGCGATGAACCAAGGAGTGCCTGACTACAGCGACAAGGCGATGGCCGCCAAGAGCGCCGGACTGGCCGACTTCCAGCGCCGCGCCGCCGCCATTGACACCACCGGCTGGGAGGTGGCCGCACGGGTGGACTACGCCACGGTGCGCACCGAGATGAACGCCATGGACTTCCAACTGCGCGTCCTGCAGCCGTGGAAAAAGGATCCGGCCTTCTATGCGGTGATCAATTTCCAGTTTGGCCCAAAGGTCCACGGGGGAATTGACTCCACGCCCGACCCCGCTCCGGTTTTCCCGCTCGCCGGCGCAAAACTCGCAACCTTCAAAACCCAACTGCATGCCATTCCCGCCATCCTTGCGCAGGCCAAGCTCAATCTAACAGACGCGCGGGCCGACCTTGCGATGCTCGGCCGGCGCACCGCCAAGACCGAGGCGGATCTTCTGGCCACGATGGCCGAGCCAATAGCCAAGCACCACCCGGAGCTGATGGCCGACCTGAAAGCGGCGCGGGCGGCCGTG
>JBILQA010000065.1:0-10008 GCA_044373535.1 Akkermansiaceae bacterium
GGCGGATTTCGGCGGCTGGCTGGCGGCCAACGAAGGGGAAATGCGGGGCCCGTCGGGGATCGGCGAGGCGGAGTGCGACTGGTACCTGCGCAACGTTTTGCTTTTGCCGTACAGCTGGCGGGACCTTGCAGCCATTTCTAACCGCGAGTACGGGCGCGCGATCGCCCTGCTGCGCATCGAGGAGAACCGCAACCGCAGCCTGCCACCCATGAAGGTGGCT
This sequence comes from Akkermansiaceae bacterium, assembly GCA_044373535.1. Taxonomy (GTDB): domain Bacteria; phylum Verrucomicrobiota; class Verrucomicrobiia; order Verrucomicrobiales; family Akkermansiaceae; genus JBILQA01. The sequence continues at coordinate 221 of JBILQA010000065.1, forward strand.
AACACTCTTGAGGAGTCCAACGCACTGATGTCCGACGCGCGCAAGACGATCATCGAGTTCGTGCGGCGCGAGGAGATCATGACCTTGCCAAGCTTCCCGCCCCCATCCGCACCCGCCACCGAGTTCAGCCGTCCCGAGCCGCGCGACTATTTTCACCATTTTCTCGACCGCGACCCGGTGCCGCTCATTCCCCACAGCATGCTGGGCCACAACCCCGACGAGCGCCGGCTGCTCACCGATGAGCGGCCGATCCGCGGCATGACCCGCTTGTTCTTCATTGACGGAATCCGCGCCGAAGCCTTGGCCACGGGCATGGAGCAGTTCCTGATGCAGGCGGGTATTCTTGATGGGCGTCCACGCTCGCGGGAACTCAGCCACAATCTCTGGGCCTTCCGCGCCGCACGCTCAACGGCGGACCTCAACATGCAGGCCAACAAAATTTCATTTTCCGAGGCGTTCCAGTTCGTCATCGACCGCACACCTAACCACTGGGCGCCGCAGGACAGCCCGACGCTCTGGCACGACCTCGAGCTGTATCTTCGCCAGCCACTCTACGGCATCGGCTACATGATCGGCCTCATTGAAATTGAGAACCTTCTTGGCGAGTCCGCCGAACAGCTAGGCGAGCAATTCAAGCTTTCCACCTTCATGGATGACTTCATCGCCAAGGGCATGGTTCCTATCGAACTGATCCGCTGGGAGATGACAGGCAAGCATGAGCGCATCGGCGCGATTTTCCCGGAAGCCGTTGCCGGGCTCCCGGTGAACTGATGGGTGCGAAAAATAACCGGGTCAGCGAGCCCGCTTAGTCAAGAAAGCGGATTTTCCCGAGAGTCGGGATCTCGCCGCGTGCCATCGCCTCGTGCTGGGCGTCGGTGCAGGCGGAATCAATCGGCGCGTCGGGAGCGGCGTCGTTTCCCTGCAAGTAGCCGTTGGCAATAAGCCAGCGCTCAACCTCCTCGCCGGAAACGTCGGCAAGCATATGTTCGTCAACCATGACGCAGGGCGAGAGCGGCTGCCCGCTTTTCTGCTCCATTTCCCAGCGGTAGGCGGGGTTCTTGATGATGTCCTTCTCGGTGAACTCGAGGTCATACTTGCGCATGATGGCGCGCACGCCCTCGCTCCAGCCGCAGAAAGTCTTCAGATAGGCGGTTATTTCGGGTTTTTGCTGGCTCATGATCGTTTGCGTGGGCCCAACCATACGGCCATCGCCGCGCCGGGCAAGCATGGCATTTTTGAAAGTGCCTGGCGCATCCGCCCGTGCTAACAGACTAGCGATGGCCCACCACCCACCCCGTCCGCATGTCGCGCTGAACTTCGCCATCAGTGCCGACGGGAAAATCTCCACTCGCGAGGGCATCCCATCGGGATGGACCTCGGCGGTCGACTTCGAGCGCTTCCTGCAGCTGCGGCTCAACGCGGACGCCCTGTTGGTTGGACGCGGCACGCTGGAGGCGGACCGGATGAGCCTAACAATCCCGCCGCGCCTCGGGGCAGCCCGCCAACCGCTGCGTTGCGTCGTCTCGGGGAGCGGCCGATTCAACCCGGAGCAGAAGCTGTTTACTACCCCGGGCGGCCCCATCCACCTGCTGGTCAGCAGCCCAGAGGCGGATTTCGACCCGAGCTTCTGGCAAGACAAGGGCGTGCGGGTCCACGCGGGAGGACTCGGGGAGTTTCTGCAGACCCTGCGGCGCGACTGCGGAGTGGAGCGTGTCCTGTGTGAGGGCGGCGGCACCCTGGTGCGCTCGCTCGCCGAGATGGATGCGATTGACGAGATCAACCTAACATGGGCGGGGCACACGCTGTTCGGCGGCCACGACGCTCCCACCCTAAGTGGCCGGCCAGGCGAGCACCTTGCGCAGTCGCTGGGCTTCGAGTTGGTAAACTTCGAGCCTGCTCGGGCAAGCGGCGAGTGCTTTCTGACTTACCGCCGGAGCGCGGCAGCTCACTCGTTTGCAGGAGCCGAGCCGTGACCGGTCGGGGCATGGCCGGTGTCGCCGTGGCCGCTACCCGCTGGCGCCGGCTGGTGGCTTGGACTGCCGTGATCTTGCAGAGCGCGTGTGTCGGAAAATTCATGGCGCTCGCAGGCACCGATTCCAAAAAGCGCCACGGCACCAAAAAAAGCAATCGAGAGAAGTTTCATCGCGCCCCTTCCTAGCGGATGACCTTCGAAAGGCAACCCCCAAGCGGGCGACTTTACTGCCGCCCACGCTAGAGGAGCGCCATCTGGGCGCCCGGCTCATCCCCCGCGAAGCGTACGCCCACGCCAAGCAGGCGCACCGGCTTACCCGCGCCGCGGGAGAAAGCCTCGGCTAGCAGCTCCTGATAGGCGCGGCGGTCAAGAGCCGCCGCGGCGCGCTCCGCGGTGGTGCGCTGAAAATCGGCAAACTTCATTTTCACCACCAGCGCGCGGATCGCCCGCGCGCTGTGCTTGGCCAGATCCTGTTCGAGCTCGTCAAGCATACCAGCCATGGCGGCCTCGAGGGCCGCCGGATCGTTGAGGTCCTGGTTGAAGGTGCTTTCATTGCTCAGAGATTTGCGCACCCGGTCGGGAGTCACCTCGCGCTCATCGCGGCCCCACGCCAGATCATGGAGCTCAAGCCCCCAGCGGCCCAAGCGGCGGGAAACCTCCAGCTTCGACATGGCGCGCAGCTCGCCGCAGGTCGTGATCCCCACGGCCTCCAGGCGCTCGCGCGACTTGGCCCCCACCCCCCAAAGTTTGCCAACCGGCAGGGCGGCCATGAAGTCGGCCACTTCCTCGGGCTTGACTTCGAATTGCCCATTGGGCTTGCGCCAGTCGCTAGCGATCTTGGCCACAAGCTTGTTAGGGCCGACACCCGCCGACGCGGTTAGACGCGTCTCCTCGTGGATCTGGTGGCGGATCTCTCTGGCGATGGCGGCGCCGGAACTCTGCAGGTGGCTAACATCCAGATAGGCCTCATCAAGCGAGAGTGGCTCAATCAGGTCGGTAAAGCGGCCGAAGATGGCGCGGATGCGGGTACTCTCGGCACGGTAAAGGTCAAAGCGCACGGGCACGACGACGAGGTGCGGGCAGAGTTCAAGGGCCTTGAAGACCGGCATGGCCGAGCGGCACCCGAACTTGCGTGCGGGGTAATTGGCGGTGGTGAGCACGCCGCGCCGGCTGCAGCCGGCCACCGCAAGTGGCTTGCCGCGCAACTCTGGGTTCTCGCGCTCCTCGATGGCCGCATAAAAGCAGTCCATGTCGATGTGGATGATCTTGCGCGCGGCGGTCATGGCGATCGGTGAAAACTCTTGGGGTGCCTGAGGTGACGGTTGCGCGGCAGGGATTTCTCCGCTAGCGCTTTTTGTGATGAAAGCTCTTTCAACCATCTTGTGCGCCCTGACCCTTGCCCTGCTACCCGGCTGCCAAGCTAAGGAGGACGCAACCACCGGCGAGCCGGGCCCTCCAGCGGCAACCGCAGCCAAGGGGCCGCGCGTGCGTCTGGAAACATCCTTGGGATCCATTGTCCTTGAGCTCAACGAGAAGGACGCTCCCTTATCGGCCGCCAACTTCCTCCAATACGTCAAGGACGGCTTCTACAACGGCACGGTGTTCCACCGGGTCATTGACGGATTCATGATCCAGGGCGGCGGCATGGAGCTGCAGGCCGAGAGATTGGTCGAGAAACAAACCCGCGCGCCAATTGCCAACGAGGCGGCTAACGGGCTGAAGAACGACCGGGGAACCATCGCCATGGCGAGGACCAACAATCCTAACAGCGCAACGGCGCAGTTTTTCATCAACGTGGCGGATAACGCTGGATTGAACCGCCCAAACCCGGACGGCCACGGCTACGCAGTCTTTGGCCGGGTGGTGGAGGGAATGGAGACGGTGGACAAGATCAAGGCGGTGGCCACCGGCGCCCAGGACGTGCCAATGGTGCCGGTGGTTATCAAGTCCGCGGCAGTGGTGCAATAACCCCGCGCACCAAGAGCTTGTGAACTCCGCGCTGGAAACCCTGCTGCTTGCCTTTGTCGGCGAGGAGGCCCTGGCGGTGCCGCCGCGGGCGCTTTTTCTCGGGGCTGAGCCGCACCGCGAGCTAGCGGGCTGGCCCGCCCTAGTCGGTTGGCAGCCATTCAAGCCGCTTGCGGATGGCTGGCAACGGGCTGGGTTCGAGCGCGCCGACGAGCCCGCGGGCAAGTGGCCAATGGTGTTGGTGCTACCGGGCAAAAGCCGCGATGAGACTCTGGCGTGGTTCGCGCTGGCCCGTCGGCACCTCGAGCCCGGCGGCCGGATCTTGGTCGCCATGGCTAACACCGCGGGCGCAGCCCGCTTTGAGAACGAGCTCGCGCGGGCAACCGGGGCGGTTGCCTCCATCTCCAAGCACAAGTGTCGCGCCTTCCATGTTTTGGACAATGGAGCGTGGGACGAGGGACTCTTCGCTGAGTGGCTCACCTTGGCCGCGCCACGGGAAGTTGCCGGCACCTCCTTTCTTGCCCAAGCGGGCGTCTTCAGTGCGGATCACATCGACCCGGGTTCCGCCCTGCTCGCCGAGCATCTCCCTGCCCACCTCAAGGGCCGGGTCGCTGATCTAGGAGCCGGCTGGGGATTTCTCGCCGATGCGGTCCTGCGCCACTGCCCGGCGGTCGAACACCTCGATCTGTTTGAGGCCGACGCCCGCGCACTTGCCTGCGCCCAGCAGAACCTCGCCCGCCATCAACCCCGCTCCCTCGGTTTCCACTGGCACGATGTGAGCCTCGGGCTAACAGGAGCCTACGACGCCGTGGTGATGAATCCCCCATTCCATCGTGGCCAGAACACCGACATCGAGCTCGGACGCGGCTTCATCCACGCCGCCAAAATGGGCCTCAAGCGCGGCGGCAGGCTCTTCATGGTGGCCAACCGCCAGCTACCCTATGAGGCGGCGCTGGATGCCAGCGGGCTGATCTGGCGCTGCGCGGCGCAAGACCAGACGTTCAAACTGCTTTTCGCCGACCGCCGCTGATGAAGCTCGTCAAGCATCTTGCCGGCCTGGGCTATGGATCGCGCCGCGAAGTGCAACAACTCATCGCCCGCGGCGCCTTCACCGACGCCGCGGGGAGAGTGTTGGCCGAGGACGACCTGCCGGTCCACGAGTCGATACGCTTCCGAGGTGAGCCGCTCGATGCGGCCGTGCCATTGGTCGTCATGCTGCACAAGCCGACAGGCTACACCTGCAGCACCGCCGATCCCGGAGCGATCGTCTTCGACCTTCTGCCACCCCGGTTTTCCCGGCGCAATCCTCCGCTTAACCCTGTTGGACGCCTTGACAAGGACACCTCGGGGCTGCTGCTGCTCACTGACGATGGCCCGTGGCTACACCGCGTCAGCCACCCGAAATCAGGCCCGGGAAAAACCTATCACGTCTGGTTGGACCGACCGCTGCAGGGCGGCGAGGCAGAACTGTTCGCCTCAGGTGAGCTGATGCTGCGCGGCGAGACCAAGCCACTCCTGCCGGCAGAGCTGGAACTTTTGGGCGCCCAGCAAGCGCGCCTGGTCCTGCACGAGGGCCGCTATCACCAGGTGCGGCGCATGTTTGCCGCCCTCGGCAACCACGTCCTTGCCCTGCAGCGCGTGGCTATCGGCGGCCTAACGCTTCCGCAGGATCTCCCAACCGGCCAGTGGCGGATCCTCACCCCCGCACAGCGCGAGGACGTCCTCCGCCCGGGCCTCGCATAGGCGGCACCGCGCGGCGGCCTGCGCTGTTGGATCATTGCGCCCGGCGCGGCCGGAACGACATGGCGATGCGCACCATGGCGATGGGCAGCAGGGTGATACCGGCAGCCGCCAGGGCCACCTTCCAGCCCGGGTAGTGACGTGGCCGGCCAAGCTCCAAGGCAGCAAGCGCCTCAGCGACGACCTGCTCCTTGGCAACGTAGAACCATTCCCGTCCGGGCACCTTCTGGCCCTTCGAGCCCTCGCCCGCAACCGCTCCGAACTCCGTGTGGACCGGCCCTGGGCAAAGGGCCAGCACCCGGACGCCAGCGTCGCGGACCTCGATGCGCAGCGCCTCGGAGAAGCTTGTCACATAGGCCTTGGTGGCGGCGTAGACACCGAAATCAGGAATCGGCAGAATGCTTGCCATCGAGCTCACATTGAGCACTGCGGCACCTGGCCCCATACCCGGCAGCAGCGCATGAGTTAGATGGGTCAGGGCGTTGATGTTCACCTCCAACATCCGCTCCAATTTGCCCCAGTCCGCCTCGATGAACTCGCCGCAATCACCCAGGCCGGCGTTGTTCACCAACAAGTCCGGCTGGATTTCTGCGTAGCTGAGTTCCTCAAGCAGGCGTGCGCGCGCGGCCCGGTCGGCGAGATCGACCACAAAGCGATCCACTTGCAGTCCGGGATGGCGCTGTTGGAGATCTGCAGCGAGATCGGCCATGCGCTCGCCGCGCCGCGCAACAAGCACAAGGCGGGCGCATCGCGGAGCCAGTTGGCGGGCAAATTCCTCGCCAAGACCCGCGGACGCCCCGGTGACCAGCGCGCATTGGAAAAATTCGGTGGCTTCGCGCATGCGGGAAGATTCTTTTGTTAGGCCCTTGCCGGCGCCTGCGGCTGATCGCTCATCTCGATGATCCGCAACGGCAAGCGCTGCAACAACTCGCCGTCGCAGCCAAGGTCAATCGAGTAGATGCCCGCCTTGGGAAACTGCAAGCCGCGCAGGTTCATGACGATGTTGCGCGTCATAAAGGAAGTTTTCTCTGGCAGCACCACCTCAAACTCGGGCTCGATGGGCATGTTCTTTGTATCCAGCGATTCCCCGTCCTCGGTGATGATGTTGATCGAAAGCTTGTGGCGCCCCTCGTCCTCTGGCGTAAAACAGAAGCGCATGGCGAAAACGCATTGTGGATGAATCACCGGAAGGGCACGCGCCACCAGAGTGTCGAACGTACCCGAGATGACCATTTTGCCGTTATAATCCGCCGCAAAGTCGCACAGGGTCGCAATTTGGATGTCCATAGTAAATTGGTTTTGGCAGCCACAGCGCGCGGCTAACTGTTTGATTAGCGCCAATCCCACAGAGCGTCCAGCGCTGAAAGCTGTTTCCCCGGCACTTACGGCTCCTCGACTGGCAGCGCGCGCCTAACTTCCTCGTCAGCCGCGGCCCTAGTTGGCGCGACCGGTTGCTCGCGGCGCTGGCCGCCGGCTGGGGGCTCGGCAATAAGCTCGGATTCATCCACCGGCAGAGCACGCATGATTGGTGCGCCGGAATCCTGGCGGGGCTGCGTGGGTGTTAGATCGGGCGCCGGCGCTTGCGGCAGTCCGGTGAGCGGATCAATGTCCTCAACCGGAAGTGCGCGCAGGACCTCGCGGGTCTCATCCTCTGCAATGACCACCACGGCGCGCTGCGGCGGGGCGGTGGTCTCTTTGATTTCGTCCTTAAGGGTCTCAAAGAAGTTTTTGACCATGGGAGCAGCCATGCGCCCGCCGCTGACGGTTTGGTTAGGCTTGCCCTCGTAGAGGACGGCAAAGGCGTAGCGGGGGTTGTCGTAGGGAAGGAAGCCGGCAAACCACGCGAGACGCTGGTTTTTTGATGGAGGGCCCCACTGGGCGGTGCCGGTTTTGCCGCAGAGTTCAGTGAAGCTCAAGCTCGCGCCGTGGCCGGTGCCGCCAGCGCCATTGACAACGTCGCGCATTCCCGCGCGCACCACCTCGGCCGCATGCGGGTTGGTACCAAGCCAATTCTTGCGCTCGGGTTCGGTCGCCGAGACGACCCCGCCATTGATGTTCTGGACTTGGCGGATGAGCTGCAACTTCGGCAGTGCGGTGCCATGGCCAATGCCCGCCATGCCCTGGGCCACCTGCAGCGGCGAGGCTAACAAGACGCCCTGGCCAATGGCGAGGTTGGCGCTGTCACCGTCAAGGATCCGGCGTCCCTGGTTTTTGATCATCCATTCGTTGGTTGGCACTAAACCCGGAGTTTCCCCGATGAGCGGCAGGCCGGTGGCCGCTCCGTAGCCAAGCTGCCGCGCCAGGCCAAGGAAGGCGGTCGGCCCGACCCGGATGCCTACCTGATAGAACCACGTGTTGCAGGACCGGGCGAGGGCGCGCTTGACGTCAATTGACCCCTCGGGGATTTTGGTCCAATTGTTGAAGGTGTGGTTGCCAAGAGTGATGGCAGCCGGCGAGTCGATGAGGGTGTTCTCACTAACCGTTCCGGCATTGAGGGCGGCAAGCGCGACGATGGGCTTGAAGCTGGAGGCGGGCGGATAGGCGCCTTGGAAGGCCCGGCTGAAAAGCGGCCTGCCGGGGTCATTCTGCAGCGTTTGAAACGCGTCGTCGGAGATTCCGGGGATGAACCGGTTAAGGTCAAAGCCGGGGCGCGAGGCCATGACGAGGACTTCGCCTGTGGCGATGTCGACGACGACAAAAGCGCCGCGCTCGCAGCCCTTTTCGAGCACGCTTTCGGCAAGTTTTTGCCAGCGCAGATTCAGGGTGGTGACCACCGTGCCACCCGGCCGAGGCCGCACGGTTTGCTCCTCAAGCAGCTTGCTGCCGTCGCTGTCAAACAGCAGGCGCTTCCTGCCGGGAACCCCGGCAAGCGCTTCATCGAAGAGCTTCTCAAGACCCGCGCGGCCTTCGATTTCCTCGAACAGCGGCTCATTCTGATTGATGGGCCCGGTGGGCAACTTGCCGATGCTGCCGGTGTAGCCGATGAAGTGCGAGGCGAGTGCGCCTTCCGGGTAGTTTCTCGCGTAGACCGGAAAGAGCATTAGACCGACCCCGGTCTTGCCCTCAAGTTTCTTCACATCCGCATCCTTCAGGAAGCCGGAAATGATCAGCGGCAACCACCGGCGATGCCGGTAGTGCTGCCAAAGGTCCTCGTCGCTGAACGCGAGGACGCCCTGCACCTGCTTGGTGGCCTCATCCAAACGCTTGCGCGCCCAGCTAACAACGAAGTCACGGTCGGCCACCTCGAACTGGCCGTAATTGATAGCCAGATGATAGGCGACGCGGTTGTTCGCCAATGGCTCGCCCTCACGATCCAGAATCAAGCCGCGCGGCGGCGGAATGAGTGAGGCGATCGTGCGGGCATTCGGGCGGTTGAAGATCTTCGCGTCGTTGGCTGAGCGCCCATCGGCAGACGCAGCAACCGCCGCGCCCGAGGGGATCTCAGGCATGCCAGCGGCCGCCCCAGTGGCTTGCCCCGGGGGGGGCGGGGCCGTCACCCCAGCGGGCACAGCCGCCGCAGCGCGCGTGGGCGCCGCCGTTGCGGCCGTTAGCCCGGCCGCAGCGACCAGGACCAAGACAAGCCATTGGAATTGGAAGGGGTTTTTCAAATCAAAAGGCACTCGCTGCGCCACGCTAAGCGGCGACGGGGGGTTCGGCAACCCTACATTCCCCAGCCCAAAGCTGGGGGATTTCCTCTGCTTCAGGCTTCCGCCGGCCGCCTCCATGTCTCAGTATCTCGCCGTGATTGAAGTCAACCCCGTCGCCATCACCGTCCTCGTCGCCCTGTTTGCCCTTTGGAAGCTGGATCTCATAGCGACCCTGCTGAACCTAACATCGCTGGATCCGCGCCTGCCAGATGCCTTCGCCGAGGTTTATGACGCAGACACCTACGCCCGCTCACAGGCATACACGCGGGCCTCGGCGCGCTTCGGGATTGTGCATGGGTCGTTTTCGCTCGGCGTGTTGCTTGCCTTCTGGCTGCTCGGCGGCTTCGGCTGGCTTGACGAGCTGGCGCGGAGCTTGGGCCGGGGCGAGGTGCTAACCGGTCTGGTGTTTATTACCCTTTTGGGGCTGGGCAGCCATCTGCTCAACCTGCCGTTTTCCGTCTATG
>JBILQA010000276.1:0-4176 GCA_044373535.1 Akkermansiaceae bacterium
TTGGTCCATCTTCTGGCTTTCTTTCCAGGGCATTGCCCATTCTTTTCGACCCTAACGGGCCGGGGAAAGTGTTACCCATGTCCTGAACCAAATGTGTTACCCATGTGTTGAACCTGGACCCTTCGAACGTCCTACTTCCAACGCTGAACTCTCAACGTTCAAGGATGGAGCAAAGGCTGACTTCGAACGTCCAACTTCCAACGTTGAACGCTCAACGTTCAAAGGGGGACCCTGACTTCGAACGTCCAACGCCCAACGTTGAACGCCCAACGTTCAAAGGGTCCGCGCATCTGAGTTCACCCCGGAATGCATATTATTACGCATTCCTTAAAAACTACCATCCGCTCCCAGCCCTCCCATAAACCCCCAAGCCGACCGCCCACATCCTCCAGGTTCACCCGGCACCCGATAGGCCCACAATCCCTGTAATTGCAAGCAACGCGGCCCTTCCGGCCGTTTCCCGCAGCCTTCCATGCTTCGCTTATTGGACAACCGCCTTCGCATTTTATGGCCACTCCGGGGTTGCACCTGGCCAACATTTTCGGTTGGTTGGGCGAGTGATCGAAAAGATTTGCGCCCTCTTTGCAGAGAATGCAGGCGCAGGTTTCCATTTCTACCATCAAGCTATATGAATCCGTTCCTTCGTCATCTCCGCTCCCGCCGTGAGTTCCGGGTTGCCTCCCTGAGCGCAGGCCGTGGGTTGATTGAAAACTTCTCTTTGATTGGCATGAATCCCGTAATTCAACGCATTAAAAGCCGGAAGCTGCTTCGATTGGCAGGCGCATTGTCCATTGGAGTGGTGGCCATCGCGCCATCGGTGGATGGAGCCACTGGCAGCTATACCAATACGAGCACCTCGACCTTCAACTGGTCTTCGATTGTTTGGACGGGAAGCACCCCAAATGCGGCGGGCGACATTGCCACATTGAGCGGCAGCGCGAACACGAACATCACTCTCAACACCAATATCACCTTGGGTCGGCTTTCCTACGTCGGCGAAGGGAACTTCACCCTGGCCCGGAGCGGCACAAATGCGATTACCTTTGACAACGGCACCAGCGTTGCGTCCGTTTTTCTGTCGCGCGCTGGCAACTTCGACTCTTTGGCTCGGACAATTGATGCCAACGTGGTTCTGAACTCTGACACCATCGTCTCTTGGGGTCGCGTTCAAGTCCGCAATGAAGGTCTGCGTGGCATCATCAGTGGTACGGGAAGATTGTCCCTTAACTTTGCTACCGCACCGACGGAAGGGCCCGACACTGGGGGAAACTTCAACCTGGCTCTCGGCTCGCACATTGTATCCCTTGGGACTGCGGGTGATGCGGCGAGCACCTATAGCGGCGGCACCGATTTGCGCGCCGCCAGCAGCTCGTTCACTAGCGTCAGGTTCGCAGCGTTCAAAGTGGGTGCCTTGGGAACGGGCCGCGTGTTCATGGACAAGGCGGCGCTGGACATGAGTACCTTCAACCAAACGGTGGGCGGGCTTTCTGGAGGCGCCAACTCTTCCAAAATCAGCTCGGGAAGCACGTCGACAGGAACAACGACGCTCACCCTGAGCTTTGCGGACACCGCAAATAGCGGAACTCCCTACACGTTTGCAGGTGAGATCATCAATGGCTCATCCACGGGGATTGCCAGTGCCGCGCGTACGATTGCTTTAACGAAAACGGGCACAGGTCAACAGATCCTTACCGGGACCAACAGATATACTGGCAACACCCTGATCCAGGGAGGGATTCTGCAGTTTGGCAAGCAGGTGGCACTGTACAACAACGGTGCAGCCGCAGCATGGACGACGGCTAGCCTGATTCAAGTATCCAGCGGTGCAGCCCTGGGGCTCAACGTGGGTGGCACTGGGGAGTTTACCTCAGCGGATGTCACGGCTTTAAGCGGGCTCGCAGGGATGGCAAGTGGATCGGCCATCGCCTTGGACACAACCAATGCGGAGGGATCGTTTGCGCATGATAGTGCGATCACCAACAGCAACATTGGCCTTACCAAGTTGGGGACGGGGACCTTGTCTCTCGGCGGCGCCAACACCTACACCGGGGTGACCACGCTGAAGGCGGGCACGCTGAGCGTGACAAGCATCGGTGACGGCGGCGTGGCGAGCGGCAACCTTGGCTCGGCGAGCAACGCTGCTGCCAACCTCGTGTTTGACGGGGGTACGCTGAAATACACGGGTGTCACAGCAGGCAGTGACCGTGGCTTCACCATCAACGCGAGCAAGACGGGCACCGTGGAGGTCAGTGAGGCAACCACCACGCTGACGTTTAGTGGGGCCTCGGCAGGGACCACTGGCGCGTTGACCAAGACGGGCGCGGGCACCTTGGTGCTTTCCGGAGCCAACGGGCATACCGGCCTTACCACGGTGAGTGCTGGCAGCTTGGCCTATGGCGCCAATGACGCGCTGGGTAGCGGAGCCGTGACGGTCAGCGGCGGGATCCTCGATCTGGCGACCTTCACCGACACGGTGGGAGCCTTCACGATGAGCTCAGGCTCGGTGAACGGAACGACCGGCAAACTCACCGGAACCAGCTACGCCCTGAGCGGCGGTACGCTGAACGGCAATCTGGGCACGGGCGCGGTGACGGTGACGACTGGAACCACGACCCTCAACGGCACATCCGACTCATTGGCGGTCAGCGTCAACAGCGGCACGCTAGCGCTTGGAGCCAGTGATCGTTTGGCCAACGGGGCTGCGGTCACCGTGGCTGGCGGGGCCCTCGGGATGGGTGCCAACACCGACACGGTGGGCAGCTTTGCGATGAGCAGCGGGGCATTGGACGGCACCGGCACCCTCACCGCGGCGACCTACGCCCTCTCCGGCGGCACGGTCAACGCCAACCTTGGGGCGGGCACCCTGACGGTGGCCGGCTCGGTGGCCCTGAATGGCGCCTCGGGCGCAAGCGCGGCCAACATCAACTCCGGAACCCTGACGCTTGGCGCAGCCGCCTCGCTGGCCGCCACCCAGATCAACATTGCCTTGGGTGCCACCCTCGATGGCTCCGCGGTGACCGGCGGCCTCACGCTTGCCAGCGGCCAGACGCTCTCGGGCAACGGCGGCGTCACCGGCGCACTCACGGTGGCCAGTGGCGGCACCTTGGCCGCGGGCAACTCGATTGGCACCCTGAACTTCTCCAATGGCCTGAACCACAACGGCACCATGAACGTCGAGCTGGCGTTCGCCGACTATGCCGACCTCTACAATGTCAATGGCCTGCTGGCCATCGGCGCCAACTCGACGGTGAACTTCTCGATCCTCGATGCGCTCACCGGCAACGCCTACGTCTTCGCCAAGTACGACACGTGGAACGGCACCCAATTTGGCACCGTCAGCGGCGCGCCAAGCGGTTGGACGATCGACTACAACTACCAAGGCACCAACAGCTTCGCCTTGGTCGCCGTGCCCGAGCCGGGGGCCGTTGCGCTGGGCCTGTTCGGCAGCGCGCTGCTCTTCGCCCGCCGCCGGCGGGCCTGATGGCCGATAGGGCGTGGGCTCCCGCCCCGCCCGTGCATGAAAACGACATGGAGCTCAGCGCAGCGCTCACCCCATGCCGCCTCATTCAGCGGGCAGCCAGCGCAGGGGCTTCGCGCAGCTATTTCGCCTTTTGCAAGCCGCCTGCGCAAAACGTTCAACCCGCGGCCTTGCCAAACGGCGGAGATTTGGATTGAAATATCAGCCCGGGCGTCCTGACGGTCACCGAGTTGGATCTGAGCTCCGGGTCGATCTTCCAGTTCGACCTCGAGCTGAGCTTGAGCAACGCCGGCTTGGCCCAAACCGGCCGCGGCACCGCCTACGATGGCATGAATGTGACGGGTGACTTCACCGGCTCGGGCGCCATCTTCCGCATCGTCCTCGCCGCCGGCGAATCGTTCAGCGATTCCTTCTGGACCGCCAGCCGCACCTGGAGCGGCATCTTCGCTGATGGCTCGGGCAACCCGCTCAACATCGCCTCGATCTTCTCCGGCGGCTTCCAGTACTACACCACCGTCGACGGCATCGCTACCTCGACCACCGCGCCGGATGCCCTGGTCGGCAACTTCTCCATCTCCGGCAGCACCCTGTCCTACACCATCTCCGGTGGCGGCGACCCCATCCCGGAGCCTTCCAGCGCCCTCTTTGGCCTCCTCATCGGCGCCGGCCTCCTGCGCCGCCGCCGCGCGGCCTAGATG
>JBILQA010000030.1:0-14567 GCA_044373535.1 Akkermansiaceae bacterium
CCGGGGCGCCCGCGCTGTTGGCCCCCCTTTCGCGGCGCCACGGAACTCTGGCGTTGCTTAGCCGCGCCTCAGTTAGCACGCTCGCCGGGGCCGGCGGTCGCGCGGCGGAGGAAACCTTTTCGATCATCATGAGCAATCCAACCGAAAACCAGCGTCTTGAGGCAGTAACCGGCAAGGGGTCAAACAAAGACCTGCGGGGCGGGCGCTGTTGGGGCATGCACAAACTGTTAGCTCCTGGCCTTGCGGTGTTTTTCGTTTCGCTGGTGCCCGCCGTGGCGCTGCCGCCGGTGGTTGACGACGCGGGGCTGACCCGGGCATTGATCGAGGGGCTGGGCAAGGCGGTGGCGGAGGGCAATGCGGTCTCGGGGGAGGTGCTCAAGAAGGCGGCCGCGGCGGCGCCGCGGGAGTTGGCGCTGAGCTTGGCCAAGCGCAAGGCCGGGGCGGTGAGTCCGGGCTACGAGGCGTTGAGCAAGAGCGTGTACATCATTGGCTCGGTGTATAAGTGCGGGAAATGCAACAACTGGCACACCGGTGGGATGGCCACCGGTTGGGCTCTGACCAGCGACGGGGTGATGGTGACCAACGCGCATGTTTTCAGCAACATGACGGGGGAGTCGTGGGGAGTGTGCTCGATTGACGGCAAGGTGATGCGCATCACCGATGTGCTGGCGATGAATGTGGAGGCGGACCTGGCGGTGTTCCGGGTTGACACGGGCGGGTCAAGCCTGCGGCCGCTGCCCTTGGCGGAGGATGCGCCGGTGGGAGCCCGCGTGACGATGATCAGCCACCCGGATGGGCGCTTCTTTTTCCAGACCTCCGGCGAGGTGGCGCGCTACCTGATGGCGCCAAGCTCTGATGGCAAGAAGCAGACGCTGTCCATGTCGATCACCGCGGATTACGCCAAGGGGTCCTCGGGCGGCCCGGCGCTGGATGCCAGCGGGGCGGTCGTTGGCATCGCCTCGTCGACCCAGTCGATTTACTACGGCTCGGAGAAGCCCGAGGATGGGCCGCTGCAGATGGTGGTGAAAAACTGCGTGCCGGTGGCGGCGCTCCGCGCGATGGTCAAAAAACCCTGATCGGCAGGCACTTGTTGAGCGTCCGGGGTGGTCGATGGTAAGCCTTGCGGGCAATTAGCCTTGCAAGGGGGCTGCGCCGGGGCGATTGCAGGGGCGGATGGATCACGGCTATCTTATTCTAGCGACAGCGCTGGCGGCCATCGGCGGCGCGCTGGGCATCCGCTCGGTTCACTTCGGCGAGCGCAGCCGCTGGACGATTGTCTGGATGGTGGGTGCGTTTCTCGCCCAATTGGCGTTTCTAGCCGTCCGTGGCGAGCAGCGCGGAGCTTGCCCGCTGCGGGACTTCGGCGAGGTGTTAGCCTTTTTGGCGTGGTCGCTGACGCTGTTTTACGTCTGCGTCGGCCCGCTCTACCGGGTATCGCTGCTGGGGGTTTTCACCGCGCCGGCCGTGGTGGTGTTTCAGCTCGCGGCCTTGGTGCCCGGAATGCTGCATGCCGTCCCGCAGCGCGCCGCGCAGGTTGACCCGTGGCGGGAGGCCCACGGGGCGCTCTCGGTGCTGTCGTACGGGGCGTTGGCGCTGGCGGCGGTGGCCGGCGTAATGTTTTTGATGCTCAATAAGTTGCTTAAGGACCACGAGCTCGGCGGCGGCTTGTTCAAGAACCTTCCGCCGGTGCGCGAGTTGGTGCGCCTGGAGGTGCGGCTGATGCTTGTGGGCTTCCTGCTGCTCAGCGGCGGGATCCTCAGCGCCCTGTTGATGCGCGATCTTGGCGGGCGCGCGCACCTGCTTGCGGCTGCTGGCACCTGGGCGGCGTACGGCGCGTTGTTGCTGCTGCAGGCGCAGCGCGGGCTAACACCGCGGCGGCTCTCGGAGGTGGTCATCCTTCTCTTCGCTCTATCACTCACGGTTTTTGCGTTTCTCTAATGGAGCTTATCTGCCTGGGACTGAATTACCGGACAGCGCCCGTGGAGGTGCGCGAGCGCTTTGCCGTGGGGACCGGCAAGCTGGATGCCGCCGGGCGCGCGCTCATCGCGTCCGGAGCGGTCGGCGAGGGGGTTGTCTTGTCGACGTGCAACCGGACGGAATTCTACTTTGCCGCACGCGACGGCGAGGCGGGCCTGGCCGCGGCGCGCGATTATCTGCGCGAGAACTTCGACCTGCGCGCGGGCGACGACGGCCACTTCTATGAGATGCACCGGCGCGAGGCGGCCCTGCACCTGTGCCGCGTGGCCAGCGGCTTGGACTCGATGATCCTGGGTGAAACCGAGATCTTTGGGCAAATCAAGCAGGCCTACCGGATTGCGCTGGAGGCCGGGCTGACCGGCGGGACGCTCAACAAGGTCTTCCAGCGCGCCTTCACCATCGGCAAGAAGGTGCGCACCCAGACGAGCATCCAGGAGGGCGCCACCTCGGTGGGCAGCGTCGCGGTGGACCTCGCGGAGAAGATTTTCGGCCACCTCAAGGACAGCCAGGTGATGGTCATGGGGGCGGGCGAGATGAGCCGCATCACCGCCCAGAGCCTGCTTTCGCGCGGGGCCCACAGTATTTTTGTTACCAACAGGTCCTACGAGCGCGCCGTTGAGCTTGCCAACGAGATGCAGGGCCAGGCGGTGCGCTTCGACGAGTGGCAGGCAGTGCTCGAGAAGGTCGACGTGGTGATTTCCTCCACCGGGGCGCCGCACACGATTGTGGAGCGGGGGCACGTGGAGGCGGTGCGGCGCAAGCGCAAGTACCGGCCGCTTTTTTTCATCGATATCGCCGTGCCGCGCGACATCGACCCCGCGGTGGGCGAGATTGAGGAGGTTTATCTCTACGACATCGACACCCTTGAGCAGTTAGCCGGCGAGGCGCGCAAGCGGCGCCAAAAGCAGATAGAAATCTGCGACGGGATCATCCATGAGGAACTGGGCAAGGCGAGCCTGCCTGGCATCATCAAGCGAGAAGCATGAGTGAAGGAAAACAACAACTGGTGGTTGGCACCCGGGGCAGCGAACTGGCCCTGGTGCAGGCGGAGATGGTCGAGACGCTTCTGCGCGCGGCCTGCCCGGGGGTGGACATCACCCGCCGGGTGATCCGCACGACCGGGGACCGGCGCACCGACGTGCCGCTGAGCGAAGTCGCGCGGGCCGAGGGGATTTCCGACAAAGGAGTGTTCATCAAGGAGTTGGAGATGGCCCTTGAGGCCGGCGAGATTGATCTGGCGGTCCACAGCCTGAAGGATGTGCCCACGGTGCTGGAGGCGCATTTTGCCATTGCCACGGTGTTGGAGCGCGCGCCGATCCGCGACGTGCTCGTCTCACGCGGCCCGGGCGGCTTGAACGGGCTTCCCAACGACGCGCGGGTGGCCACCGGCAGCGTGCGCCGCCAGCGCCAGCTGAGTTTCCTGCGGCCCGACCTGGACGTCGTCGACCTGCGCGGAAATGTGCCGACGCGGCTGCGCAAGCTGCTAGACGAGGACGGCCCCGACGCGATCATGCTCGCCGAGGCTGGACTTGTCCGCCTGGGCCATGATTTGTCCAAGGGCATTGAGATCGATGGCGAGATTCTCCACGTGGCTGTCCTTGACGAGGCGGTGTTCTATCCGGCGGCCGGCCAGGGAGCGATCGGCATCGAGGTGAGGGCTGGCGACGCGGCGACCGCCGCGATGGTGCGGCGCATTGGCCACGCCGAGACGCTCGCGCGCGTGACCGCGGAGCGCGAGTTCCTGCGCCTGATGGATGCGGGCTGCCACACGCCGGTGGGCGTGTTCTCCGAGGTCAGCGGCGAGCGGCTGCGGCTCTGCGCGCGGGTTTTTGATGAGATGGACATGACGCTCGAACCGGTGGAGGCGGCGGCCGAGTGGCTGCTGGCCGATCCACTCGGCGCGGGCAAAAAGCTTTACGACGCACTTGGATGAAAAAGGGGATCTGTTATCTGGTAGGAGCGGGCCCGGGTGATCCGGGTCTGGCGACGGTGAAGGCCAAACAATGTTTGGAGCGCGCCGACGTGGTCGTCTACGATGCGCTGAGCAGCCCCGTGTTGCTGGGGTGGACGCGCAAGGACTGCGAGAAGGTCTACGTGGGCAAGCGGGCCAAGGACCATGCGCTTTCGCAGGATGGCATCAACGCGCTCATCGTCGAGAAGACCCGCCAAGGAATGGCCGTCGTGCGCCTCAAGGGCGGGGATCCGATGATCTTCGGACGCGGCGGCGAGGAGGCCGCGGAGCTTGCCGCGGCGGGCGTGGCCTTTGAGATTGTCCCGGGAATCAGCTCGGCCATTGGCGGGCCGGCCTATGCGGGCATCCCGGTGACCCACCGCGACCATTGCTCACAGCTGACGATTTTCACCGGCCACGAGGACCCAACCAAAGGCGAGAGCAGCATCGACTACGGGGCGATCGCCGCGGCGCCGGGGACCAAGGTCTTTCTGATGGGCATGGGGCGCCTGCGCGAGATTTGCGCCTCCCTCGTGTCCAATGGCATGGATGCGGCGACGCCGATCGGGCTGACGCGCTGGGCAACCACGCCGCGGCAGACGACCCTAACCGGAACGCTGGGCGACATCGCCGACCTGGCCGAGCAGGAGAACTTCGGCTCGCCGGCGGTTGCGGTGATTGGCGGGGTTGTTGGCGAGCGTAAGCGGATCAACTGGTTTGAGACCCGGCCGCTGTTTGGCAAGCGCATCGTCGTGACGCGCACGCGCGAGCAGGCGGGCGATCTGAGCGTGCAGCTCGGCGAGCTCGGTGCGGACGTCATTGAGCTGCCCACCATCCGCATCGAGCACCCGGACGACCGGCTGAGTTTTGCCGAATCGGTCGCCGCGGCCCACACCTATGACTGGCTGGTGTTCACCAGCCCCAATGGCGTGGAGCGCTTCTTTGAGGGCTTCTATGCAGTCTACGAGGACGCGCGCAGCCTCGGGGGCGCGCGCATCGCGGCCATCGGGCCAGGCACCGCGGCCAAGATCAAGGAGTACCGCATCGGCGTTGATCTCATGCCCGAGAAGCACGTCGCCGAGGGCCTCGTGAGCGCCTTTGGCAAGGAGTCCATCGAACATCAGACGATCCTGTGGATCCGCGCCCAGGAAAGCCGCGACGTGCTTTACGACGGCCTCATGGCCCTTGGCGCCATCGTCGACGAGTGCCTTGCCTACAAGACCGTGGCGGAAACCGCCGACCCGACCGGCGCCGCCGCGAGACTCACCGAGGAGGGGGCCGATGTCATCACCTTCACCAGCGCGTCAACCGCCGAGCATTTCTTCGCCATGGGGCTGAAAATCCCGAGCGGCTGGGTCGCCGCCAGCATCGGCCCGGTCACCAGCGATGCCCTGCGCAAGCACGGCGTCACCCCAGCAATCGAGGCGAAAACCAGCGATATCCCGGGGCTCGTCGAGGCAGTGCGCAAGTATCTGGCGAAGAAGAAGTAACAGGCGATCCCCGCGGATGTTGGAGCGCCTGCTGCGCGCGCTCCGTGGCGCGCCTTCTCCGTGGCGCGCCTTCTAGCGCGGCACCAGGGTCACCCGGGTCGGCTCGTAGCGGTCGTCCGGGCGGAAGATCCATCCTGGATTGCGCTTGAGCAACTCGTAGCCGGTCAGGGTGAACACGGGGAGGAACTGGTCGCTGTTAGGTTCGTAGGCGGTCTGCCCGGAGTAGAACCCGCGGATCTTGTATTCGAAGTTCTGATCAAAGCCGTAGCGCTGGCCCTCGGGGCCATCCTCGTGGAGGCGGTCCGGGTTGCGCATGCGGTCCTCGCGGAAGATGACGAGTTTGGCGCGGCTCCACGGTTGGCGCGGCTCGCGCAGATAGCCCCAAAAGCGGGTTTTGTGAACGAAGTAGCGCCGGCCGTAGAAGAAGTCGCCGGTTGGCTCGCCGGCGATCTGGGCGGCGCGTTCCTCGACGCTGGGGCCGCCGAGATTGCCGCGGCCAAGGGAGCTTGAGCAGCTGGTGGCCAAGCATGGCAGGGCGAGAAGGGCCGCAAGGAGAGCAATACGCATGCCCGGAGTTAGGTGAACCGGGTCGCCGGCGCAAGCGTCGCGCGCCGAGGTGCGCTCGCGAAGCGCGCGGGAAAGAAATTAAGGGTTGTTGATAGTCAATAAATCCGTCATAATTCTTGGAAATTCTATCGGTCCGCCACGGGTCGTCCGCCACGGGCGGCGGCGGGCCTCCGTGGAACCCACTAACGCACTAAATTTTTGGCTATTCGACCTTCCCACTTGAAGCTGGTGATTGCCTGCGGCGGCACTGGCGGGCACCTGTTTCCGGGGATAGCGGTGGCCGAGGCGATGGAGGCGCGCGGGCACGAGACCTTGTTGCTGATTTCCGAGAAGGCCATCGACCGCGAGGCGTCGAAAAAATATGCGCATCTGCGCTTTGAGGCTGTTCCGGCGGTGGCTAAACCGCCGACTCTGTCGCCGCGCATGATTCCCTTTTTGTTCAAACTCTGGACCACGACGCGGCGCTGCCGGCGCTTGTTGCGCGAGTTCGGCGCCGACGCGGTGCTCGGCATGGGCGGCTTCACCTCGCTGCCGCCGGTGCTCGCCGGCCATCGGCTTGGCCTGAAGACCTTTGTCCACGACTCCAATGCCGTGCCGGGCCGCTCTAACGTGATGACGAGCCGGTTTTGCACCCGCGTTTTGTTGGGCATGCGGGCCGCGGAGGAATTCTTCCCCAACAGTGAGGTGAGCGTGGTCGGCACGCCTGTGCGCGGCGAGCTTGTTAGTCTTCCGGCGCGCGGGGATGCGGCCAGAGCGTTAGGTCTGGATCCTGCGCGGCCGGTGGTGGCCGTCGTGGGCGGCAGCCAGGGGGCCAAGCACCTCAACACGTTGGTGGCTCAGGCGGCCGCCCTGATGGCTGGCGAAGTGCAGTTTTTCCATGCCGCCGGGCCGGGTGACTATGAGCGCGTCGCGGCGCTGGCCAAAGGCCGGGATGGCTACCGGGTGGTGGCATTTTGCGAGCGGATGGCGGACGTCTACGCGGTGGCCGACCTGATGGTTTGCCGCTCTGGCGCGTCGAGCCTGACCGAGACGGCGCACGCCGGCGTCCCCTCACTATTGGTGCCCTATCCGCATGCGGCCGACGACCACCAAAGCAAGAACGCGGAGGTCTTCGCGCATGCCGGGGCGGCGCGGATGTGGCAGGAGCGCGACCTGACTGCCGAAGCGCTGGCCGCGGAAATGACGGCGATCCTTGGTGACGAGGAAGTATTAGCAACCATGGCCAAGTCGGCGCGGGGGCTGGCGGTGGCTGACGCCGCGGGCCGCGTGTGCGAGGCCATTGAAACCACTTGTGCAGCCTAGGATGGAAAACTTGAGCGAGCTATTAACCTACCGCGAGCGTCCGCTGCGGCTGCACCTGGTTGGGGTGGCGGGTTCGGGGATGAGCGGCTTGGCGTTGCTGCTCATGGGGATGGGTCACCGGGTGAGCGGTTCGGACCGGGTCACCACGCAGGAGACCGAGCGCATGCAGGGTCTTGGGCTGGAGTTTTTCTCGCCGCACTCGGCGGCCGCGGTCAAGGACGTCGATGTGGTGGTCTATTCCTCGGCGATCCGACCGGACAACCCCGAGCGCCAGGCGGCGCTTGACCTGGGGATCCCGCAAATCCGCCGGGCCGAATGCCTGGCTGCCATCTTGCACACCCGCAAGGGCATCGTGGTGGCTGGCACCCACGGCAAGACGACAACTTCCTCAATGGCCGCGCACGTCCTGCGTGCCGGCGGCATCCAGCCAAGCCACTACGTCGGCGCGGAGATTCCGGTCCTAGGTGCCAACGCCAACTGGTCGCCCGAGGGTGAGCACATGGTCGCGGAGGGCGACGAGAGCGATGGAACCATCGCTTTGTTCCATCCCGAGCACGCGATCTTGCTCAACGTCGAGGCCGACCACTTGGACTTCTATCGCGATCTCGATCATATCCGCGAGGTCTTCACGGTTTTCCTCGATCAAACAGTTGGGAAGATTTTCTACTGCGGCGAGGATCCCGTCGCGCGCGAGCTGTGCGGGCTGCGGCCTAACGGGATTTCCTACGGCTGGAGCGACGCGGACTACATGGCGCAGAACGTGCGCGAGCTGCGCGGGGTGGTCGCCTTTGATGTTAGCCGCCGCGGCGAGATCATCACCTCCGTGGAGCTTGGCATTCCGGGCCGCCATAATGTGCTCAACTCGCTGGCTGCCATCGCCTTGGCTGACACGCTGGGGGTCGACATGCTGCTTGCCTCGCGGGCGCTGGGAACCTTTGCCGGCGCCAAGCGCAGGTTTGAAACGAAGTACCTCTCCAGCCAGGTGCGCATCGTTGATGACTACGGCCACCATCCAACAGAAGTCTCGGCCACGCTGCAGACCGCGCGCTCGCTCAAGCCCAAGCGAGTCGTTGTGCTCTTCCAGCCGCACCGCTTCACCCGAACCCAGGCCCTTGCGGCGGAGTTCGGCGCGGCGCTGCAGGCGGCCGACCTGGTCTTTGTCACCGACATCTATCCCGCCGGGGAAACCCCGATTCCCGGGATAACTGGCGCGACTCTGGTCGATGCCATGGCCCTGCACGGCGGCACGCGCGGCATTTCGGTGCCTAACCTGGCCACTGCCCACCATGCGGTCGGCGCGGCCTTGCAGCCCGGCGACCTTGTCATCACCTTAGGCGCGGGCAACGTGCACGAGGCCGGCATGCGGTTGGCCCGCGACCTGGCCGTCATCGAGGAACTCCAGCGCATCGGCGGCGAGACCGAGCTTGCCGCCAAGCTCTATGAGCCGATGCTGCGCCATACAACGATGCGGGTTGGCGGCCCGGCCCAGTATTGGCTTGAGCCGCACACCTTCGGCGCGTTTGCGCGGGTGGTCGCCTACTGCCGCGAGCGCGGCATCCCGGTGCGGGTGATGGGCCGCGGGTCCAATTTGTTAGTCCAGGACGGTGGGATCGCCGGGGCCGTGATCCACCCAAGCGGCGGGGAGTTCGCCGCCATCCGGGTGGAAGGCAACCGGGTGATTGCCGGGGCGGGCGTGCGCTTCAAGAAGGTCGCCGCCACCGCCGAGGAGGCCGGCATCGGCGGCTTTGAGTGGATGGAGGGGATTCCTGGGAATGTTGGCGGCGGCCTGCGCATGAACGCCGGGGCGATGGGCACGGAGACCTTTGACCAGGTTGTTAGTGTGACCTATCTCGACGAGGACGGTGAAATCCGCGAGCGTGCGCGCAGCGAGATTTCCTCCGCCTACCGCAACGTGGCGTTCCTGCGGCGCAATTTTGCGCTCAGCGCGGTGTTCGAGGGCGAGCCGGCCAGCGCGGCAGCCATCCGCGAGCGGATGCTCACCTCCATGGCCAAGCGCCGCAGCAGCCAGCCAGTGGCCGCCAGCGCGGGCTGCATCTTCCGCAACCCGGAAACCGTGCCGGCCGGAAAACTCGTTGACGATCTTGGCCTTAAAGGATCAGCGGTGGGCAAGGCGCGGGTTTCCATGGCGCACGGGAATTTCATCGTCAATGAGGGCGGCGCAAGCGCCGGCGAGGTCATCGAGCTCATCCACTCGATCCGGTCCCGCGCCCTCGCCGAGCGCGGCATCGAACTCGAACACGAGGTGAAGATTATCGGCGAGGCGGAGTATACATTCTAACACCATGGCAGAGGATCAAGTCATCGCCGTCCTGATGGGCGGACCGGGCAGCGAGCGCGAGGTTTCCCTCGCTTCTGGTAGGGCCGTGCTCAAGGCACTGCTGGGAGCTGGAAAGAACGCCGTGGGGGTTGAGGTGAGCGGGCGCGAGATCGCGCTGCCGGCTGGCACCTCAATGGTGTTCAATGTGATCCATGGGACCTTTGGCGAGGATGGTGAGCTCCAGGCAAAGCTCGAGGCCCTCGGGGTCCCCTACACCGGAGCAGGCGTGGCTAGCAGCCGTCTGGCCTTTGACAAGTGCGCCAGCAAGGAGCGCTTTCTTGCCGCCGGCGTCCCGACGCCGCGCTCCGAGACCGTCGACGTCAGTTCCGGTCTGCAGTTGCCTGTCATGAGCGCGCCCCTGGTGGTCAAGCCGCCGTGCGAGGGCTCCAGCGTCGGCGTGCACATCGTGATGGACGCCGCGGGCATCGAGCCCGCCATGCGTGACGCCGCACGCTTTGGCAACCAGGTGCTTGTCGAGCAGTTCGTCGCGGGCAAGGAGCTAACTGTTGGAATCCTCGCCGACGCGGCCCTTCCGGTGATCCACATCGCGCCACGGGGCGGGTTCTATGACATGAATAACAAGTACCCGTGGATGGGCGGTGGGGGCGGCACCGACTACCACTGCCCCGCAGACTTGGACGAGGCGACGACGCTGAGGGTCCAGCAGGCGGCGCTGGCGGCGCACCGCGCGCTGGGGGTTGAGGTGTATTCGCGGGTGGATGTGCTTTTGGACCCCTCTGGCGCACCTTACGTGTTGGAGGTGAACACAATTCCGGGTATGACAGAGAGCAGCCTGCTACCCAAGGCGGCGGCGGCGGCGGGATACGATTTCGCCCAACTCTGCCAAATCATTGCCCAACTCTCGCAGGAAGTGCGCAGCCATGTCTAAACGTCTAACACAAACCCGCTTGCGCAGCCGGCCAACCCAGCATGCGCTGGAGTTGCGGGTCCGCTCGCCGCGGATCATGTGGTTTGGTGTGCTCAAGGGGCTTGGGCGCATGGCGCGGATGCTGGTTCTGCTAGGGTTTGTTGGGTTGCTCGTGTGGGGTGCGGGACTGGGGCTCAAGCGGGTGTTTATCGACAGCGAGGACTTCCGGCTGCAGGTCATCGAGCTCTCGCCCAACAGTGTCATCGATGAGCTTGGAGTCGTCGAGCTGGGTGGGATCGACCTAAACGCGAGCGTTTTTGAAGTTGGCACCAGTGAGTTGGAGAGGCGCTTGGAGGCCCGGGCGGACATCATTTCGGCCAAGGTTGAGCGCCAGCTCCCAGGGACCCTGCGTGTGGAGGTCAAGGAGCGCAAACCGGTCGCATGGCTTGAATGCCGCGCGCGCGGTCTGATGGGCCGCACCCGCGAGTCGGGTGTGTTATTGGATGCCGAGGGGGTTGTCTTCCCGTGCTCGGCAACTTTGTGGCCACGGGCCGAAAGTCTGCCGGTGGTGGAGGGCACCCAAGTCGGCGAAGACCCTCTTACGCCCGGTGAGCGGATCGTCGATCCAACCCTGCGCCGCGCGCTGAAGCTGGTGATCGCCGCTTCTAACACCATTCCCGCCGATGCGGGTTGGGGGGTCGAGCGGGTGCGTTCGGTCAATCCTTGGTCGCTTGGGATGGTCACCAGCGATGGGGAGGAAGCCACCTTTGGGCTCACCGAGCATGTGCGCCAGATGGGCGACTTGGTGGCCCTCAAGCGTCACGTGGCAGCGCAGGGCGGGCGCATCGGCACGGTCAATCTGATTCCCCTGCGCAATATCCCCGTGACACTCAGCGGCGCAGCACCCCCGCGGGCGATTCCAGTCGAGGCCCCTGAGGCGCCGCAAGCCGGTGCTCCGGCGCAGCGCGCGCCTGCGGAAACTTCCGCCCCTCAATCCAACAGGCTTGATCGCGACGTCCGCGCCATCCTGAATCGGAACTAACCCGCCAGTTGCCTCAGCCCACCCCATGTCACGCTCCAAGATTTACGTCGGCCTCGAAATCGGAACCAGCAAGATCTGCATGGTTGTCGGCGAGGTGAAGACCGACGGCTCGGTGAAAATCCTAGGAGTTGGCGAGACGAAGTCGGCGGGCGTGCGCAAGGGGGAGATTTGCGACTATCCGCAGGCCCGTGCTTGTGTGAAGGCGGCGCTGCGGGAGGCCGAGGATATCAGCGACGTTGACATCAAGAGCGTCTTCCTCTCAGTGACTGGCTCGCATATCCACGGGGTGAACAACCGTGGAACCTATCGCCTTCCGGATGACGAGAACGAGATCGCCGGCGAGCACGTCGAGGAGGCCAAGGAGATTGCCCGCGACATCGCCATTCCGGGCGACCAGGTTTATCTGCACCACGTCGTCCAACAGTATTGGGTCGACGGCCAGGAGCATTCCAGCAACCCGGTCGGCTTGCTTGGCCGCACCGTTGAGGCGGATTTCCACATCATTCACGGAATCCGTACGCGCATCCAGAACAGCATTAAGTGTGTTAGGGAGATATCCCTCGATGTGGACGATGTGGTCTTCGCGCCGCTGGCTTCGGCGCAGGTAGCCATGACGCGCGAGCGCAAGGATTCCGGGGCGCTGGTGGTGGATATCGGCGGGGGCACGACCGACTACGTCCTTTATCTTGATGGCGCGGTGGCCGCCTCGGGCTGTATTCCTGTGGGTGGCGACCATGTGACCAATGACATCCACCTGGTGACCCACGTGCCGTTTTCCAAGGCTGAGCGCGTCAAGCTTGAGGAAGGGGATGCCTCGGGCGATGCGGCCCGTTCGCTTGGGATGGTCAAGATTGCCGATGAGAAGGGCTTCCCTGAAGTCGAGATCCGCCGCCAGTTGTTGAATGACATCATCCGCGGCCGGCTCAAGGAGACGCTTGAGCTCGTCAAGCGCAGGCTGCCGGAGGGCGCTCTGGAGAAAATTGGCGAGGGGGTTTTCCTCACCGGTGGCAGCAGCATGATGCGCGGGCTTGGCGAGCTCGCGCAGGAGGTGTTTGAGTTGCCAGTCTATCGGCCGGAGCGTCCCGACGTGAGCGGCGTGCACGCCTGTTTCAAGGATCCTCAATACTCCACGGCCATTGGCCTGATACGCTATGCCCAGATTCTCGCCGAGGAGCGCCCCGACAGTGGCCGCGGCCGCCGCCGCGGCGGTGGCCTGCTGCGTTCCATCTGGCCATTCGGGCGCTAACCACTTTTTTCCAACCACCAATACCCCTTCCGCATGATTGAGTTTTCCCGTGCCGCCCAGCAAACCATCCCTTCCTCCCTGGTGAAAATCGTTGGTCTGGGGGGCGCAGGGGCAAGCATGTTGGACCGCATCGCCCTCGACGGAATGGAGGGCGCGGAATTGTTGGCCGTGAACACGGACATCCGCACGCTTTCCAGCTCGGTGGCCGGGGAGAAGGTGCAGTTGGGGCGCAACTTGACCAAGGGCCTGGGCACCGGCGGGGATCCCGCTCTGGGCCAGCAGGCGATGCAGGAGGCGGAGAGCGAGGTGCGCGATGCGCTGCGAGACCACCGGATCGTCTTTATCTGCGTGGGTCTGGGAGGTGGCACCGGGTCTGGAGCCGCGCCGCTGGTCACCAGAATCGCGCGCGAACAGGGAGCCTTTGTGGTGGTCTTCGCCACCATGCCGTTTGTTTTTGAGGGAGAGCGCCGGCGCCAGCAGGCCGAGGAGGCCCTCAATCAGCTTGCGGTGCTATCCAACGCGCTGGTGACCTTTGACAACGGCCGGATGGGCGAGCTCGTGCTCGCCAAGCAGGGGATCCACGAGGCCTTTGCCGCAGGCGACCGGATGATTTCCGAAAGCATCAAGGCGGTCACCCGCCTGGTGGTGCGCCCGGGACTCATCAACGTGGGTCTCGACGAGCTGATGAGCGCGCTGCGCACCTCGCGCTCGCGCTGCCTTTTTGGCTCCGGCCTCGCCCGCGGCAAGGACCGCTCCCACCAGGCGCTGAAGAACGCGCTGAACAGCCCGTTGTTAGACCAAGGGTCGTTGCTGCGGGACGCTGAGACGGTGTTAGTGCATATCTGCGGGGGCGAGGACATGACCTTGTACGAGATCGAGCTCCTTATGGAGAAACTCGGCAAGCACGTGTCGAGCAAGGCGCACATCCTGTTTGGTGCGGCGGTTGATCCGGCGCTGGGCGACGGACTAACAGTCACGCTGATCAGCTCGCTGCCGGAGAACAAGCTGCACGCCGCGGCTGGCGCCGCGCTGGTCGAGAAGGCGCCCAAGGAAGAGCCGGCGCGCCCGGTGGTCGATCCGGGTCCGGCGGTTGAGGAAGAGTTCATGGAGCCAAGCGAGGGATTCGGCGCGGCGGAAGAGTTTGAAATCGCGGCCTCGGGGGATGTTTCCAAGGCGGCTGGATTGGTCGAGAAGGATGCGCATGGGCTCGCCGAGCCAGCGGGCGGTGATGCGCTCGTTGAAGTGCCGGGGGCGGAGGTTCAGGAGGCCCAAGCTGCCGAACCGATGGCGGCCGTGGAACCGGTGGTGAAGCTGCCGCTTGGAAAGTCACCTGAGAGGGTAGCCGCCGCGGTGGGCGAGCCAAGCGAACCAGCGCCGCAGCCGGTGGTTGAGCCGGTGGGTGAGGTGGGTGAGCCAAGCGAACCAGCGCCGCAGCCGGTGGTTGAGCCGGTGGTTGAGCCGGGAGAATCTCCAGCTGCGGTGAAGCGCCGTCAGCGTGGCAATCCGCAGGGCGAGCTGGCCCTTGACGGCGGCCCGCGCGGCAAGTTTGAGGGCGAGTCGCCGAATGTTTTTGAAGGAGAGGATTTGGATATCCCTCCGTTTCTGCGGCAGCGGCGTTAGCCCTTGAAAAAAGACCGCCGCCCACCGGAAACCGAGGCCCCCGGGCGCTTTGGATCGGAATTGGCGGTGACGATGGAGACCTGAGGTAGTTGGGTTTTTCCATGTGTGGTGTTATTCAATGGCGTGGCGTGGAACTCCGATCGCTCCGGTTGAAGTTTCCGCATTT
>JBILQA010000031.1:0-14526 GCA_044373535.1 Akkermansiaceae bacterium
TGCCAATACCCGCCGCGCCAAACAAGACCGCCACGGGCACCCAACGGCTCCAGCGCAACTCATAGCACCGGCGGAAGCGCAGCAACACCCCAAGGCATGCGAGGGTTTGGATCGGATAGATCCACTGCTCAGGCCAGCGCCGCCACCACGGCGCCGCCGGATGGTCCCAGCCAAACACCGCACTGAAGAG
Organism: Akkermansiaceae bacterium; assembly: GCA_044373535.1. Taxonomy (GTDB): domain Bacteria; phylum Verrucomicrobiota; class Verrucomicrobiia; order Verrucomicrobiales; family Akkermansiaceae; genus JBILQA01. The sequence goes on from JBILQA010000031.1 coordinate 191, forward strand.
CTGCAGCACTAACAGGAAGCCCATGAACAGGGCAAACGGCAACACATGGGCCAGCGCCCTCCCGCCACCCTCGCGGCACTTCCGGCGGGGCGGCGCGGCGGTCGCACCTGCGGAGTCTGGCATGCTTAGGGATGGTTCTAACCGAGTCGCCCGACAAAAGCCTCCATGCGGTCCATGGCAGTTTTGAGATCCTCGAAGGCCGTCGCGTAGCAGCAGCGCAGGAACCCCTCGCCGGAGGCGCCGAAGGCATTCCCCGGAACCGCGGCGACGCTTTCCTGCTCCAGCAGTTTCATCGCAAACTCTTTGCTGCTCAGGCCGAAGGGGCGGATGTCAGGGAACACGTAGAAGGCCCCACCAGGGCTGTGGCAGTCACAACCGATCTCATTGAGGCGGCTGACCATGAAGTCGCGCCGCTGGTGGTAGCTGGCGCGCATTTCCTCGACGGCGGCGGCACCGTTCTCGAGCGCCTCAAGCGCGGCGGCTTGGCTGGTGATCGGGGCGCACAGCATTGCGTACTGATGGATTTTCATCATCGCCTCAATCAAGGGCTGCGGCGCGCAGGCGTAGCCGAGGCGGAAGCCAGTCATCGCAAAGGCCTTGGAAAACCCGTGCAGCAACACGGTGCGCTCGCGCATGCCTGGCAAGGCGGCAATCGAGACATGCGGCTCGGGATCATAGCGCAGCTCACTGTAGATCTCATCGGTGAGGACAATGAGGTCATGCTCGATGCACAACTTGGCAATCCCCTCGAGGTCTTCGCGCGACGACACCGCGCCGGTTGGGTTGGTCGGAAAGTTGAGCATCAACACGCGCGCCTTGGGTGTGATCACCTTGGCGAGCTCCTCAGGCTTGAGCGCAAAGCCGTCGCGCTTGTGGGTCGGCACCACCACCGGCACCCCGTGGGCCATGACGATGCTCGGGCTGTACGAGACGTAGCACGGCTCGTGATAGATCACCTCGTCGCCCGGGTTGAGCAGCGCGCGCAGCGCAATGTCGATGGCCTCGGAAACCCCCACCGTGACGAGAACCTCCGTCGGCCCGTCGTACTCGACGTGGAAAAAGTCCGCCACGTACTTCGCCACCGCCTTGCGCAGCGGCAGCAAGCCGAGGTTGGAAGTGTAGGTGGTCTGGCCGCGCTCTAACGAATAGATAGCCGCCTCGCGGATATGCCAGGGGGTGACGAAGTCCGGCTCGCCGACGCCAAGCGAGATGACATCATCGCGGCCCTGCACGAGCTCGAAGAAGTCACGGATGCCAGAGCGCGGGATGGCGTTGAGGTGGCGGGCAATGCGGTGGGAATAGTCCATGGCGGTCATCAGGGCGTCACCAGCAGGCGCTCGGCGCCCTCCTGGCTCTCAAAAACAAAGCCGTTCTCCTTGTAGGTCTTCAGGCGGAAATGCGTCGCGCAGGAGATCACCCCCTCGGTGGTGCTGAGCTTCTCGGAAACAAAGCGCGCCACCTCGCGCAGGTCGCGGCCCTCAACGACGACCATCAGGTCGTAGCCGCCGCTGGCCAAGTAACAGCTAGAGACCTGCTCGAAGCGAGCAATGCGCATCGCGAGGCGGTCAAATCCGCCGCCGCGCTCCGGGGCAACCTTCACCTCGATGAAAGCCGACACCGCGTCGTCGCCCGCCTGCTCGTGATTGATGACGGCTTGGTAGCCAAGGATCGTGCCATCCGCCTCCCAGCCGGCGACCTTCTCGCGGACCTCCTCATCGCTTAGCGAGAGAAGCGCCGCGAGCTCGGCAACCGAATAGCGGGCTTCCTTGCGCAACAGCAGCAGCAACGGGTCAATCAACATGCCCGGGAGCCAACCACGAAGCACGCTGGCTGGGAATCCCCAATTTCAACTTCGCGGCAGCAAAAGTTCCAACAGGTAAGCGTGCGCCTACTCGCCAAAGCAGATGCCGATTGCCCTGGCCGTCTGCATCACCTCGCTGTTGCTCTCGACGAGGCGCAGCTGATGGACGGCGTCCTCGATGGGGACTGAGCCGACATGGTATGACTGATAGCTAACCATGCGGCCGAAATCCCCCTGCTCGGCCAGACGCACGGCCATCACGCCGAAGCGCGCGCCGAGGATGCGGTCAAGCGAGGTTGGCGCGCCGCCGCGCTGGAGATGCCCGAGAGTGCACGAGCGGGTCTCCTTGCCGGTGAGCTTGGCGACCTCCGCGGCGACGAACTCGCCGATGCCGCCGAGGCGGATCTCCCCGCCGACGTTGCCATCCACGCTCATTAGCACCCCGTCGGGCAGCTTGGCGCCCTCGGCGACGACAATGAGCGTGCTGTGGTAGCCCGCCTCGTCACGTTGTTTGATGAACTCGGCGACTTTTTCCGTGGAAAATGGAATCTCGGGAATGAGCACCACATTGGCGCCACCCGCGATTCCTCCCCAAAGCGCGATCCAGCCGGCATGGCGGCCCATCACCTCTAACACCATGACGCGTTTATGGCTCTGCGCCGTGGTATGGAGCCGGTCGAGGGCATCGACAACGGTGTTCACCGCGCTGTCGAAACCGAAGGTCATGGCCGTGGCGCGCAGGTCGTTGTCGATGGTCTTGGGAATTCCGACCACCGGCCAGCCAAGGCGATAGAGCTGCAGTGCGGTGGTCAGCGATCCGTCGCCGCCGACGATGAGGAGAGCCTCGATTTTGAGCTCGTCCATCGTCTGGCGCGCCTTGGCGACAATGTCCATGGGAACCTCAGCGATGTCGCCGGTACCGACCTTGGCGGCGAAGTGACCTTTGTTGGTGGTTCCGAGGATGGTGCCACCCAGCTTGAGGATGCCGGTGGTGTCCCGGGGTGAGATGTGCATGTAGTCGCCGGGCGGCAGCAGCCCCTCAAAGCCGTCCTTGAACCCAATGACCTCCCAGCCAAGCTGGGCCGCGGCGCCAACGACGCCGTGAATGACCGCATTCAACCCTGGGCAGTCGCCCCCGCTGTTAAGAATTCCTAATCTCCTCATCCTGAAGTTTTTGGCGGTCCGTGGTTGGAGTGTGACATGGTTAGCGAGGGCTCGGGACGCGAAGAAAGTCGCGCGAGCCCTCCGGGACGACCGCGCCCGCGGCGGCCCACTGATCAAAAAGCATCCACCCATGGTTGATAAACCCGCGGGTATTGGCAAAACGATCCGGCGAGCCAAGAACAACGATAATCAGGCGCCGTGGGGTGATGCTCTTCTGCCCGCTGGGCAGGTCGCGCACGATCGGATCGCGTTCCGCGCAGGTGGCAAGGCATTCACCAGCGGCCGCCGTGGTGCCCGTCTTGATTCCCCTGACACTCTTATCCTTAAGGAGAACATTGGTATTTACGACGCGGAAACTCTTGGCCCCGGCCGCCGTTTGGAAGGTCACCCGGCGCTCTTCCTGGCGCACAAAGAAGGCAAAGGCAGGCTTGCGCATCGAATAAATGCTCAGCCGCGCCATGTCGGCCGCGGTTGAATAGCCATTCCCGCGCGGCAAATCCAGCCCATGCGGATTAGCAAAGCGGGTTGAGCGCATGCCAAGCGCACCGGCAAGGCGGTTCATCTCCGCCACAAATGCCCGTTCGGGATCACCACTCTGGCCACGCCGCTGCTGCAGCGCGGTGCCCACGTGGGAGGCCAAGGTGAGAGCCGCGACGTTATCGGAACCCATTAAAGCTGAATAAAGGGCGTCCCTCAGCGAGATCCGGTCCCCGGGCATGAGCCCCATTGGATTGGCAGCGCTGAGAAGCGCTGCGGATGGCGGCACGACCGCTGTCGTGGCCAAATCGGTGTGGGATGCCTCTGCCCAGTCCAAAACGACCAAGCCGGTGGCGATTTTCGTCAGGCTGGCGACCGGCCGCCGCTGCTCCGGATTGGCGGCGGCAAGGATTTTACCCGAATGCGCCTCAACAATAATGGATGATTCCTGGGCCGCGGCTGCGTCAATGAGCATCACCATCCCTGTCACCGCGACGCTGGCGCGAAGCCACCCCCTGAGTAAATATCCTAAAAAGCCCTGCACAAGGGCGGCACCGTAGTCGTTCATCGCTGCTAGACAATCCCAAATCCGCGATCCCGGGGGGATTTTGGCCCTGTGAATAACCCTTGCCAAGTGAGGCGATTGCCCTAGTTTCCCCGGACGGATTCGCCAGCGAGTCCTCCGAATGACCCCCCCCGTCCCAATGACGCGATGGCACTGCATGGCAGGCACGTCACAGACCGTCCACCCGGATGGAATGACGCCGGGGAGGTACTCGCGAGGAATTGGTGGATCCGGCCGCGTTGCCAGTAAGATGGTAACGGTTTCCAGCCGCTCTGTCCGTGTGGACAGTCAACGCGCCGGAAACAGGGGCTTTCGCCCTGCCGATGCGTCGGCCCGAAAGCCGCTTAGTTGATCATCCGCCGGATCCGCCGGCCCGCGCGCGGCAAAGCACGAAACAAACACCACTTGGAAATGTCCAACTCAAGCAACGAATCGAATGCCACCTCAGGCCGCACCCGCGGTGACCAGGGAGGCCGTGACGGTCAATCGGGAGGCCGCGATGGCCGGTCCCGCAACCGCTCACGCAACCGCAACCGCAGCGGCAACCGCGAAGGCGGTCGCCGAGATGAAGAAGGCAGCCCACGTGGCGACGCCCGCCGCGAGGGCGGCGCCCGACAAGGCCGCCAAATCGGCGCCGGCAGCGGCCGCCAGCCACGCCGCAGCTCAGACCGCGCACATCGCCCGGTGCCGCTGACTTTCTGGCAAAAGCTTCTGAAGATGATTGGCTTGTATAAGCCAGCCAAGTCCTCGAGGCCGATCCGGGAAGAGCGCGCGCCACGCGACGAACGCGGCCCGCGCGAGGAGCGAGCGCCACGTCAGGAACGCGCTCCACGCCAAGAACGCGCCCCGCGTGAAGAACGCGCCCCGCGTGAAGAACGTGCTCCGCGCGAGGAGCGCCCCGACCGCCGCTCCCGTGAGCGTGGCGAGGCTCAGGAAGTGTCTGGCAACCGGATCTACCTTGGCAACCTGTCGTATGACGCCTCGGAATCGGATTTGGAAGACCTCTTCAAGGGCATCGGCACGGTGCGCAATGTGGAGATCGTCTACAATAAGGCAACCCACCGGTCCAAGGGCTATGGATTTGTGGATATGTCCCACCTTGATGACGCCAAGCGCGCCATCGACGTGCTTCACGACCAGTTCTTCATGGGCCGCAAGCTCGTCGTCAGTGGTGCCAAAACCCGTCCCGACGGTGATGACGCTGATGAGCAGGCAATGCTCGCCGAGCAACGTGCCGACCGTGCCGCCGAGCAGGCCGCTGCAGCCGCCGTCGCCGCAGCTGCCGTCGCCGCAGCCGTCGTTGAGACACCCAGCGAGGTGGTTGCCGAGCCGGTGGCCGCTGAGGAATCCTGCTGCTCTGGCGGGACTTGCAGCGCCGAGGCGGCCAGCGAGGAAGTTGCCAGCAGCGAGCCTGCCAGCGACGCCGCTCAGAAGGAAGAGCCTGCCGCCTAGTTGATCTAGGCGGACGATCCGCTTCAAACTTAGCAGGCCCGCCCGGAGTGATCCGGGCGGGCTTTTGCTTGCCAGCCGGGCGCGCATGTCGCGGGATGTCCGCGGCCATGCCCGAAGTCCGCCCGATCTACGTTTGTGGCCCAACCGCCGCGGGAAAGTCCGCTGTAGCCATCGCCCTGGCGCAAAGGCATGGCGGTGAGATCGTGAACGCCGATGCCTATCAGGTTTACCGCGGCCTCGAGGTCCTCAGCGCAGCCCCGGGGCCGGCAGAGCTTAGCGAGATCCCCCACCATCTTTTCAGCGTTCTGGACCCGTCGGAAACCTTCGATGCCTTCGCCTACCGCCAGCGCGCCCTGCCGGTCATCGAGGAGATCGTCAGCCGTGGGCGACTACCCATCGTGGTGGGCGGGTCAGGGATGTATTTAAAGTTCCTGACCCACGGGATTTCGCCGGTTCCACCGTCAGACCCGGCAACCCGCGCGCAGCTTGAAACGCGCACCACTGGTGACTTGGTCAGCGAGCTCACGGCCCTGGATCCCGCCGGCGCCGCACGCACCAACTTGGCCAACCGCCGCTACGTCATCCGCGCGTTGGAAATTTGCCTCCTCGCCGGCCGTCCGATGTCCTCCATCAAAGACGACTGGGAAAAAGCCACCAATGCCCAAACCTCCTCCCTGCGCGGCGTCCTCCTCAACCCGCCCGCTGAGGAACTCCGCCAACGCATCCTCGCACGCACCCGCCACATGCTCGACTCCGGTGCCCGCGAGGAAGTCGCCGCGCTCCGCCAGCCCTCCGCCACCTGCCAAAAAGCCATCGGCATCACCCAAATCCAACGCTGGATCGCCGGCGACATCGACCGCGCCGAGTGCGAAACCCTCATCTCCCACGCCACCGCACAGTACGCCAAGCGTCAGAGGACTTGGTTCAAGAAAGAGACCTGGCTGCGCGCAGCCACCGATCTGGCGCTCTGACAACCTGACAACCAAACGGTCAACCAGGTCAGCACTCGCCTAAGCCTCCCGCCACTCCCCAAAAGCGCGGAACTTGTCGTAGCGCTGGTTGACGAGTTCCTCGGGGGAAAGCTTGTCGAGCTCCGCAAGGTGCGCGAGCACCGTGGTGCGGAAGGAATGGGCCGTGGCGAGGTGGTCGTGATGGGCGCCGCCCTTGGGCTCGGCAATCACGTCGTCAACCAAGCCAAGACGCTTGAGGTCAGGAGCTGCAAGCTTCATGGCCTCAGCCGCCTCGGGGGCATGCTTGCGGTGCTTCCAAAGAATCGCGGCGCACCCTTCAGGGCTGATGACTGAGTAGTAAGCGTTCTCCATGATGAGAACCCGGTTGGCCACGCCGATTCCCAGCGCACCACCAGATCCGCCCTCGCCAAGCACCACGGCGATCACCGGCACCTTGAGCAGCATCATCTCACGCAAATTATGGGCGATTGCCTCCGCGATGTTGCGCTCCTCGGCGCCTATCCCCGGAAAGGCTCCGGGAGTGTCGATCATGGCAATGATCGGCAAGCCAAACTTCTCCGCCATCTTCATGAGGCGCATGCTCTTGCGGTACCCCTCCGGATGCGCGCTGCCAAAGTTGCGCTTCAGGTTCTCTTTGGTGTCGCGACCCTTTTGATGGCCGATGACCACCACCCGGCGGCCGCCAAGCGTCGCGAAGCCACCGGGCATCGACGGGTCGTCACCGATCCTGCGATCACCGTGCAACTCACAGAAATTCAGGAAGGCATGGGAAATGTAATCGAGCATGAACGGGCGGTTCGTATGCCGGGCGATTTGCACGCGCTGCCAAGGGGAAAGGTCAGAGTAAATCCGCTCGCGAGTGTCCGCAAGTTTTCCCTCCATCGCCGTGATCTCCACGGACATGTCGATGTGCTGGGAAACCGACTTGGTCTTGAGTTTTTCCAGCTCGCGCTCGAGTTCCTGGATCGGTTTTTCAAATTCCAATGGCTGAATACTCATAGAAGATCAGGTCGTTGCGGGGAGGAGTTGGCGGCATGCTAGCGGGCCGACGAGCGGATTTCCACTTCATTCCCCGGGCGCAGCAGCAGAGAAAGCTCCTCCATGTCGGCACTGCTGACAAAGAACCCGCGGCCGGATTCCGGCCCATCGGCCGGGTTATGGCCGCGGATTTGCAGCTGAGTCTTGGCCAAGGTGAGGGATTTTTGGGCATTGCGGAAGGCCGGATCGGTTGCGGCGACCTTCCTGCCGCCGGCCAGGCCGCTTTTCCCTTCGATCTTCGTCGTCAAAGCCGCCGCCGTCGGCTCGCTACGCACCATCGGGTACTCCTTGAGCATCTTGTCGCCGCGCCAGAGGCTGAGCATTCGGCGGCCCGGCTCAACGACCAAGTGGAAGTTCAGTGGCATGACCACCAGCTCGTCGCCCGGGAACAATGCGTCGAGCGAGGTCAGTCCGTTGAAGTAAATGATGGCCTCCAGGGTGGTGTTGTTTTTCCCGGCAATCCCGAGGAACGAATCGCCACGGACGACCTTGTGCTTGGATTTGCCTTCCATCGACTCGGTGCTGAGGATCTCGTCGAGGTTCATCTCGCCGAGGATCCGGCGCGCCTCGCCCGCACTTGGCGAGGACGGGTGAAAGTTGAGAATATACAGGAGCTTCTCCTTGGCCTGATCACGCTTGCCCATGGCAACCATCTCAAGCGCCCGCTGGAAAAACCGCTCGCCCGGATCGACGTCGGGCAGGTTGCTGGCCTCCGGCAACTCATCGATCTTGTCCCTGCTCGGATCCGGCAGGATCACGCCCACCTTCTGGGCCTCACGGAGGATATAGCCGGTGCCGGCCATCACGGCGAGAACCGCGATGGCTGCGAGGATTTTAATGAAGGTGACGATCCGCATCGCAGGATGGCAGATTTCTAGAGAAGACCCCGGCGCTTGAAATCAAATTCGTTGATCCCGTGCGATTTTAGAATCATTTCCAGGGTGAACTTCAGGATGCTGATCTCCCATGCATCGTCAACACCCTCAATTACAGCCATCAGCGGGTTGCCCTGGCGTTCCGCATCCTTCACCACCCGGTCACTCACGGCCTCCAGCGAATCGCTCACCAACTCCTCGCGCACCTCTCCGCGGCGAAAGCGGAAACCGTATTTCATGAATGCCAAGCTGACCCCCTGCGCCTTGAGCCGGTCCATCAGCGCCTCGAGGCGCTCCCGCGCCTCCTCGCCAAACCCATCCATCTCAATGGCCTGATACGGCTCGGGGCGGACGATCTGAGGGCGCGCCGCGTCGACCTCGCCGGTGCGGATGCGCACCTTGCCGGCGTCGTCCATGAGCTCGCTAAGCAACTGGAACTGAAACCGGGTGCTGCCAAACGTGTCAATCCGCCGGTCCGGCTCGTGAACCACGCGGGTGGTTTCCAGCGCGTATTGGATGTCGTCGGATGAGTACATGGTCACGTGCGGGGGCCCGCCATAAGATCGGCGCGCCTCCCGCGATTGCAAAGAAAAGGGCAGACCCAAACAATGAGCCTGCCCGGAAATTCTCTCGCCCAGTCGGGCCGCTTAGGCGGTCTTCTCGACGAAGGCGATCACGTCGCCCACGGACTGAAGCTTTTCGGCCTCATCGTCAGGAACTTCGATGCCAAACTCCTCTTCGAAGGCCATGACGAGCTCAACGGTGTCGAGCGAATCGGCGCCGAGGTCTTCGACGAACTTCGCTTGGGTGGTGACCTGCTCAGCGCTCACGCCCAGCTGCTCGACGATGATTTCCTTGACCTTTTCTTCGATGCTTTTGTCAGACATTTTGGGTGCGTTGGTGTTCTTGTTGGACGCGGCAAGCAATAATCCCCCTGCCGCAGCCTTGGCAACCCATAAATGCGCGCGCCTCGGGCGGTTTGCCAGCGGGCGATGATGGGCACAGCAGCCGCTTGAAGGAAAAATCGCGGATTTTTCCGCTCGCGCCCGGCGCGGGTCGGATTAGAGTCGCGGCACAGCGTTGGGGCGTGGCCTCGGCAGCTGCTTTGCCCACCCACCATGAACCTCACGCTTAAAGTCTGGCGCCAGGAAGGCCCCTCCGCGAAGGGCCGCATCGAAACCTACGATGCCCCCGGCATTCCGCCAGAATGCTCGTTCCTGGAGATGCTCGACATCGTCAACGAGCGCATCATCGCCAAGGGCGCGGAGCCGATCCACTTTGACCACGATTGCCGGGAGGGGATTTGCGGCAGTTGCTCGCTGACCATCAATGGCGTGCCCCACGGCCGCGAGCGCGGCACCGCCACCTGCCAGCTCCACATGCGCCACTTCCGGGATGGCGACACGATCTGGGTGGAACCGTTCCGAGCCAAGGCCTTCCCCGCCGTGCGCGACCTCATGGTGGACCGCTCAGCTTTTGACCGGATCATTGCCGCGGGCGGCTTTGTTGATGTGCGTACCGGCTCGGCCGTGGACGCCAACAGCACTCCCATCCCCAAGCCCGACGCGGAAAACGCCTTCGATGCCGCCGCCTGCATCGGTTGCGGCGCCTGCGTGGCCGCCTGCCCGAACGCCAGCGCCATGCTCTTCACCGCCGCCAAGATCTCCCACCTTGGGCACCTGCCGCAAGGACAGCCGGAGCGCCAAAAGCGCGCCCTCTCGATGGTCCACCGCATGGACCTCGAAGGCTTCGGCAACTGCACCAACCACTACGAGTGCGAAGCCGCCTGCCCGAAGGAAATCTCCGTCAGCCACATCGCGCGCATGAACCGCGACTTCGCCAAGGCATCCATGGCTGACTCGTTTGTCGGCTGATTCGCACCACCGAGGTTGCCCAACAGACCTCATGCCACTGCCAAAAGATCGCGCTTGGTTTGCCGCCAAGACCTACGGCTGGGGCTGGGGGCTCCCGTGCCGCTGGCAGGGGTGGGTAGTTCTTCTCGCCTTCAGCGCGGCGTTGGTTGCCGTACTTCGCTTGACGCAGCCCGGATCTTTGGCGCTTGTCGCCGGCACCCTTGCCCTTGTGGTTGGCATCAGCGCCATTGCCTATTGGAAGGGCGAAAAACCCGGCTGGGCGTCGCGGAAGCGCGATTAGTAGGGGCCGTTGAAGCCCGTAGGTTTATTTGAGATTTTCGTTTTTCGGAAAATCCAGTGCGGAGGGTTTCAGGACAACAAAGCCGGAGTTGAAGTGGACGCGCTCAAAGCGTTTGCCCTCAGGGTTCCATTTGAGGAAGACGCGCAGGGTGGTTCCCGGGGTGACCGCCGCTTGGGTCCCTTCACCCACCAAGCCCATCGGCGGCGGGTTGTCCCACGTCCCTTCCATGTAGGCGGAAACGAAGTACTTGAAAGTGGTCAGGTCGTTTTGCCCCTTGAGGATCTTAGTCACCTTCAGGGTGCTCTCAAACTCGCCCCACTCGTAGCCGGTGTCGATGCCCTGGCGGTCCCCAATCCAGCGCTTGAGCAAGGAGACGTGACTTAGGGTGCCTTCGGCAACCAGATCGGCGGCGGCCATCATCTGCTCCTCGCTCATTTTCGGGGTTGGCACGGCCTGCGTGACGGGGCTTAAGCCGATAACGGCCAAGGTGGCGATCAGTAGAATCAATCTCATGGTTGGTTAGCTTACTTGGTCTTAGGATTTGCGCTGCTTCCAATCGTGAAAGTGTGTGTCAAGACGGGGTGGGGCAAGCCCCTATCCAAGCAGCTCAAGAAGGTCCGCATCATTGAGGTTGCTCGGGTTGGAGGTGCCGGACTCATCCAGCGCATCGTTGATGACCTGGCGCTTGGCTTGCTGGAGGTGGAGGACTTTTTCCTCCACGGTGCCACGGCTGATGAACTTGTAGACGGTGATCGGCTTGGTTTGGCCAATCCGGTGGGCGCGGTCGGTGGCCTGCGCTTCGACCGCCGGGTTCCACCACGGGTCAAAATGGACGACCACATCGGCGGCCGTCAGGTTGAGCCCGTAGCCACCTGCCTTGAGGCTAATCAGGAATACCGGCGGGCCGGCGGGCGCTTGGAAGCGCGCCACCTCTCCGGCCCGGTCACGGGTGCTGCCGTCGAGGTAGCAGCAATCGATCCCGGCGCGCTCAAGTTGCCCGCGGATGTGCCCAAGCATGGTGGCAAATTGGCTGAAAATGAGCATCTTCCGCCCGCCCTCGGTGGCTTCCGCAACGATCTCAAGGAGTCGTTCAAGCTTGCCTGAGCGCTCTGCCGGTCCCTCGCTGGCGAGCTTGGGCTCGATGAGGGCAAGATCGCAGCAGGTCTGGCGGAGACGCAGCAGGGTGGTCAGGGTCTTCATACGGGCGGCACCGACCCCGCCAGACTTGCGCGCTGCGGCGACAACCTCCTGGCCTTCCTTGAGCAGTGAACCGTAGACCTTTTGCTGGGCGCCGGTCAGGGCGCACCATTCGATGCACTCCACCTTGGACGGAAGATCCTTGGCGACCTCCCCCTTGGTCCGGCGAAGCAAAAACGCCGCAGTGCGCATCCGCAGGCGGCGCATCACCCCGGGGTCGGCCGCGCCCTTGCCCACCGCGGCCTCGTAGCGATCGCGAAAGTCATTGCGGGAGCCGAGGTAGCCCGGCTTAAGGAAGCGGAAAACCGCCCACAGGTCGCGCACGCCGTTCTCAATCGGGGTGCCAGTCAAGGCCAGGCGGGCACCAGCTTGGACGCGGGTGACGGCTTTGGAGATTTCCGCGTCCGGATTGCGGATCACGCTGGCCTCATCCAGGACGATGGCGGCAAGCTTGGTGTTGGCGTAAAGGTCGAGGTCCCGCACAAGCGACCCGTAGGTGGTCAAAATCACGTCAAAATCGGCAAACTGCCCGTGGTGCCGCTGGCGCCCCTGGCCGTGCATCACGAGCACCCGCGCCTCAGCGGTGAACTTCGCCGCTTCCGCCTCCCAGTTGCCTAGCAGCGATGTTGGGCAGACAATCAGCGCTGGCCCAGAATGGTCGAACCGGTGCAGTCGCAGCCACGCAAGGGCCTGCAGGGTCTTGCCCAGGCCCATGTCGTCAGCCAGCAGCGCGCAGCCAAGCTCGGCGATGCGCGCCCGCAGCCAGCCAATCCCGGCGCGTTGATAGGGCCGCAAAACCGCCCCGAGCTCACCCAAAAGCCCCTCATCCTCAGAAGACAACACCGGAAATGGTCTGACTTCCCGCACTTCGTCCGCGGCCCGCAGGCTGCGGTCGAGCTCACGCAAATAGCTCTCCTGCTCGGCCGGGATGATGAATTTACCGCCCTCCTGCCGCGGGTTAACCTCAAACAAGACCGCCTCAAGCATCTCGGCGGCATCCGCGGCAATCACCGCCTGGCGACCCGACGGCAGCCTGAAGCGCCGCTGCCCGGTTCGCAGCATCCGCCTGATCTGATCCTTGCCGATGGGACTGCCACCATCGCTGACAAAATCAAAATCCAGCGCCAGCCAGTCCTCGCCGCTCCCCTCGAAGCGCAGCCGCGGGCGGACCATCTCGGTTTGCCGTAAAACCGTCGCCAGCCGCGGGCCCTCAATGACTTTCCAGTCGCGCCGCAGCCGCGGTAGCGCGTCGCCGAGGAAGTCGAGAACCGCCTCCTCGCCCGCCAAGCGCCACTCGCCCGCACCCACCGGAGGCTCGAAGCCCGCCGCGCCAAGTCGCCGCTCCGCGAACTCCTCACCGGCCAAATCACGAGTCAGGCAAAGGTCGGATTGATCGTTGGAAATAACTGGAAAATCATGGGTTGCAATTGATTTCCCGTTTTCCGCGTAATCAAACCCGAGGCGTCCCGCCAGCCCATTGAGCGTGCCTTCAAGGTGCAGCGCTGGAGTGAAATCCGCCGGACGGAACTGCAGGCGCTCGATCCATGAGTCCGCTGGCGTGCTGAAAGCATCCTGCAGCCAAGCGTGGTGGCCCAGGGCCATCGACCGATCGATCCACGCCAGTTTCCCCGCACCAAGGTCACGCCAAAAGCCAACCGGAAGAGGAGCATCGGGCGCCAGCGGTGCCAATCGCCGCTGCTGGGCGTCCCACAGCCACTGGCCCGCGGGACTCTCGATAAGAAGCGCGCCCGCCCCGGGATCCCGCCTGAAGCCGAGCCGCGGCCCGTCCTCCACGCACTCAACCACCAACCGCCCGGGCTCGGCGACCAACTCCAATGGCTTGTCGGCCCCCGCAAAGGCCCGCGGGTGACCCGCAATCGCTCCTAGGAACCCGGCGACCTCCCCCGCAGCCACCTGCACCGCTGGCGGGATACGCTCCACTCCGCGCTCTCCAAGCCACTGAGCCAAAAGCACATCCGCCGGTTCCACCGGTGCCCCGGGCACGCCCCGCAGTCCCACATTGAAGGTGCCCCTCGCCAAGTGGCCGGCAAAATCGGGCGGAAAGTGCAGGCTCACGGCCGCGGGCGCCAGCCGGACGGTGCCGGACGGCGCCGGTCTCGTCGGTGATACGCCGGTTCCTGTCTGCCGGGCCAACGATGCTGCCACAGGACTTGGCTGGCCGCCCAGCGTGGCCAGCAAGACCGCCACCGCGTGGCCGCAAAGGGCGCCACTTGACGCATTCGTCGGGCAGCCACAGCGGGTGTCGATATGGCTTGGGCCATTGATAGTTAGCGAGACACGTCGCCTCCTCGAGCCCTCGTTGAGGACCCCCACGACCCGCTCGCCCTCGCGCGAGGCGCTCTCCACCTTGCCGGCGGCGAGCAGCGCGCGGCCTTCCTTCATGGCCTTCCAGCCTGCCGCATCGCTCAGCGCTTGCTCATCGAGTTTTCCCATCCCTCAGGAAGTCAAAAATTTCCATCCGCGCTGGTTATTCGTTGCTAGTCCCACGACTCTCACGAACACTCACGCCTGCCCTGCCGGTCAATATCCCTCCGGCTACCTGTCCGCTAGATGAAAGTCGTTGCTATCGCAAACCAGAAAGGTGGTGTCGGAAAAACCACCACCGCCATCAATCTCGCTGC
>JBILQA010000277.1:0-4159 GCA_044373535.1 Akkermansiaceae bacterium
CCGCCACCGCAAAGAGGTTGAGGACGAGCAGGGGCAGAGCTTCGAGGATTCCTTCGACATCTCCAAGCCCGCCGTGACCAAAGCCAAAAAGCGCCTCGCCTCGGTCGTCAAGCTCGACACCGGCGTGGAAATCCACCTCAACGCCACCACCGAACCCGAGCAAGTCATCCAACGCGGCTTCGACGAGGAAAAAGGCATGAAGTTCATCAAGGTGTTCTTCAACAAGGAGCGCTGAACCGGCAGCAGGCCCGACACCGGCCAATCCAGCCCTATGGCAAGACGCGCACCTTGAGGTTGCGGAACCAGACATCGCTGCCGTGGTCCTGCAGGCACAGGTGGCCCGCGGCGGCGGTGCCGAAGCCCTCCCACTTGGCGAACTTCGATTTGGCCACCTTCTCCTTCCAGTCGGTGGAGCCGATCTCATACTCCACGTACTTTTCGCCATTCATCCAGTGCTCGCACTTGAAGGTGCCGGCCGGGGTTTTCTGGCACTTGAGGACAAAATGGTTCCATTCGCCCACCGGTTTGGTTGCCTCCTTCGCCGCGGCGTAGAGTTGGTACATCCAGCCGGACTTTTGCGGGTCCTTGCCCGCCTGGTCGTCCTGGATCTGGGCTTCCGGCCCGCTGTGGTACGGTGGCTTCTTGCTCTCGATGACCTTGAACATCACGCCCGAGTTGCCGCCCGCGCTGATCTTCCAATCCAGCGCAAACTCAAAGCTCTCAAACTTCTCGCGCGTGATGATGTCCCCGCCGCCTTTGCGCGCGAGCACCCCGTCCTCAACGACCCACTCCGCGGGCAGCGCCTCCTTGTTGTACCCGCGCCAGTGCTCGCCGGCATTCTTGCCGTCAAACAACAACCTCCACCCCGCTGCCTGCTCCTCCGCGCTCAGAGTGTTGGCCGCGGGCTCCGCGGCTCCGGCAATCAACGTCAGGGCGCTGCACGCCGCGGCTAAAAGGGAAGTTCTCATAGGCTTGCTAGCCAGCCATTACGCCCGCATTCCCCCGTGCTGTCAAAAATGAATGCCGCGGAGAATTGGATCCCGCGCCCGCGGATGGGCGGCGATTCCCATCCAGGCCGGCGTTTGCGCGGAGTCGAAAGGCGGCGTATCGTCCCAAGAACCCAAACCGGAGGAGACACTGTCATGAAAGAAAACGTAGGAAGCATGGATCAAGCTGTTCGCGCAATTGTCGGCCCGATGTTGCTCATGGCCGGCTACTCGCGCTTGAAGTCTGGCGCCGGCGGGCTGCTCGGCGGCCTCGGGATGGTCCTTGGCACCGCCTTGACCGAGAGCGCCATTACCCGCGTCTGTCCGCTCAACAAGCTCATGGGCATCGACAGCCGCTCGTCCCTCGAGGCCTCACGCGACCGCGAGGAATGCCTGATGCAAGAACCCCTCCAAGACCAAAAGGGCATGTCCGCCGAGCGCTCGACACCGCTTAACGTGCCCATGGAGCGTAACGCCGACCTGTCGCTGCCTTCCTGAGAAATAGATGACAGGCTGGCCGCCCCTTGCGGCATTCGAACCCCTTGCGGCATTCGATTTTCCCAATCCTACTTCGGGTGCTGCGCGGCGGCGGCGGGCGGGAGCATGACCCGGTCGGTCAAGGCGATGCCCAGAGCGGAGAGGATGAAAACGCCGTGGATGATCGTTTGCCACATGACCCCGTCGGCCGTCACCGGAGTGGTCGTCATGGTGGTGGCGAGCGGTTGAGGCATGCCAAGGGTGCCAGCGGCGATGAAGGTTTTGAGCAAGTGGACCGAGCTGATGCCGATGATCGCCATGGCGAGCTTCACCTTGAGGACGGAGGCATTCACATGGCTCAGCCACTCCGGTTGGTCCGGGTGGTTTTGTAGCCGCAGGCGAGAGACGAAGGTTTCATAACCGCCGACGATGACCATCATGAGCAAGTTTGAGATCATCACCACGTCGATGAGGCCCAGAACGATGAGCATCATTGCCTGCTCGGTGAGCTTGGTGGCCTCAGAGATGAGGTGCCAGAGCTCCTTGAGAAACAAGATGACGTAAACTCCCTGGGCAACAATCAGGCCGAGGTAGAGCGGAAGTTGCAGCCAGCGGGAGCTGAAGATGAGCGTGGCCAGGGGGCTGAGTCGCGGAGGTGAGGGCAAGGGGTCGGGCATCATGACGGGACGGGGAAATTTTTCGGGGCGATCAGGGTGGCCTAGCCGCGCAGCAGGCTGACGGCCTTTTCGACGGATTTTGCCAACGCGAGGACATCCTCCTGGGTGTTATAGACGGCAAAGGAGGCGCGGGTCGTGCCGGTCACGCCGAAGCGGGCCATGAGCGGTTGGCAGCAATGGTGGCCGGTGCGCACCGCCACGCCCATCTGGTCCATCAGGGTGCCGAGGTCGTAGTGGTGAACGCCGTCAATCGAGAAGGAGAGCGCACCGATGCGGTTGGCCGGGCCAAACAGCCGGATGTGCGGGATCTGTGAGAGCGCCGCGGCGGCGGACTCAATGAGCGCCTGCTCGTGGGCGTGGATCGCACCGATGCCAGTGGCCCGGATAAACTCCAGCGCGGCGGCCAGGACGATGGCACCCTCAATGTTGGGCGTGCCGGCCTCGTACTTGAACGGGAGGTCGTTGTAGGTGGTCTTGGCAAAGGTGACCTCCTTGATCATCTCGCCGCCGCCGCGCCACGGTGGCAGCACCTCGAGCAGCTCGCGGCGGCCGTAGAGCGCGCCGATGCCGGTGGGCGCATACGCCTTGTGACCCGAGAAGCAGAAGAAATCCACGTCCAGGTCGACCACGTCGATGGCCATGTGGGGGACTGACTGGGCACCGTCAACCAAGGCCAGGGCGCCCGCCGCATGGGCCGCGGCGATGATTTCCCGAACCGGGTTGGGCGTCCCAAAGGCGTTGGAAACCTGGGTGACGGCAACCAGGCGCGTCCTGTCGCTGAGGAGGTTCTGAAAGCTGTCGAGGTCCAGCGTGCCGTCGTCCAGGACTGGGATGACGTCGAGCTGGGCGCCGGTGCGCTCGCAGAGCATCTGCCACGGAACGATGTTCGAGTGGTGCTCGAGGCCGGAGACGATGATCGAGTCGCCTGGACCAATCCGGCCGGAAAGCGTCAGGATATTGGAAACCAGGTTAATCGAATCCGTGCAACCGGAGGTGAAGATGAGCGCCGCGGAGTCCGGCACGTTGAGGTGGCGGGCCACCGATTCCCGCGCGGCCTCAAACGCCGCGGTGGCGGCACGCGCCAGCGCGTGGGTCCCGCGGTGGATGTTGCTGTTGATCTCCTCGTAGTAATTGCGGCTGGCATCCAGCACCGCACGCGGCTTCTGCGACGTGGCGGCATTGTCCAAATACACCAGCGGCCGACCGTTGACCTTGTGGTCAAGAATGGGGAATTCCGCGCGCAGGGCCTCCGGGTTGAATGTCATCACTGGCAAGGGAACCGCGAAAGCACCCGATTGCACGCGAAAAAGTCGCCGACTCGTGCCGCCTTGAGAGGGCGCGGGTGCAGCGGCATGAGATGATCCGTTTATTGGCCGGCATTCGGGCTGGCCGATGGCTGGGCCCGTGGACGGCGGCAACCGGTTGATGCGATTCTCCAGCCGTTCGATGCGTGGGCCGTTGTTGGGGCGAAGCGCCCGCCGCTGGATGCTTCCAGCCCGAACGCGCAGGGGACTACCGGCCGCCCCACGCGAAAAATCTCAGGCCGGATCCGGCGGAAACTGTCGGCTGAAGTCCATGGCGCAGTGGAGGATCCGGACGATTTGGACTCCTTCGCTGTTGGCGCGGAATAGGATGAAGTGGCGCCCTTCGTTGGTAATGCGGCAGCCGGGGAAGAGATCGTCCCGGAGCCGATACCGTAGCGGATCCATGCTCAGCGTCTGAATGCGTGACCAGAGCGTGCGCAGGTAGCGCTCCTCCTGCGCCGCGCCCCACGTCTTGACGGTGTAAGCGCGAATGGAGCGCAGGTCGTTCAGGGCGGCTTCGGTGAGGACGAGCTTCATGCTCCGCCGCGGACGAGATCAATGAAGTTCTGCTCGGAATCAACCGCGATCGTCTGGCCCGCCTCAAGCTGGGCAAATCCGATAGCCGCTTCACGAGCGAGCCAATGATTTTCCTGCTCGCGCAGGATGGATTGGCGCAGCGCCTCGCGGATGACCTCGCTGGCGTTGTTATATAGAC